>JALYQB010000559.1 GCA_030856045.1 Actinomycetota bacterium | reverse complement strand
GGACGGGCGAGCCGCCGCCCACGCCCGCCGAGCTCGGCGAGCTTGACCGCATCGAGGCGCCCGCTGGGATGTTCGACGTGTCCGACGCGGTCGAGAAGGTCGCCGACGTGGCGCCCATCCCGTCGCTGCAGAAGCCCTCCGCGAACCGCCGCAAGCAGCGCTGACCCCATGGCCTACGCCACCCAAGCCAACATCGAAGCCCACGCCGGCGGAGCCATTCGCCTGGTGGAGCTCGCCGACTGGGACGGTGACGGCGCCGTCGACGCCGTGGCGATCGCCTCGGTGCAGGCCGAATCGGATGGGTGGATCGACGGCTTCGCGAACGTCCTCTATCACACGCCGATCGAGGCCCCGACTGAGACCCTGATCGGTCACGCCGCCGCCGAGTGCGTCTTCCTGCTCAAGAAGCGGCGCGGGATGGCGACCGACGACGACTGGCGCGAGCACGAGGCGCGCGAGAAGTGGCTCGAGCGGCTGGCCAAGGGCTTCGTGCGCCCCTCCGACCCGGCGCCAGCGAAGTCGGACGCCGTCCGCTCGCAGACCGTGATCAACAACCGGGACGTGAGCCGCATGAACCTCAAGGGGTTCACCTGATGGCGGCCGTGTTCGCCGTCAAGGTCGACCTGGCGGACGTCGAGGCCGGACTCCGCGAGCTCGGGCGCGCCGGCAAGACGCTCTCCCCCGCGTTCCGGAAGCTGAAGGGCCCGATGCGGCTCGACCAGCGTACGCACGCGAAGGCCGAGATGGGGCCCGACGGGAAGTGGGCGCCGCGCGCCTCCAGCACCGCCGCGGATATCGCCGGGCGTCGCCGCGGCGCGCGCGAGGCGAACCGCCTGGCCAAGGGCCGCGGCGAGACCGCTCGCCGCAAGTCGCCCGGACGCGGCAAGATCCTGGGGCGCATTCCCTCAGCCATCGTGGTCCGCTCGGGCCCGGGCATCGTCGAGGTGATCAGCCGGGTCGCCTACTCTGGCGTGCACCAGGAGGGCGGCAAGGTCGGCCGCGGCGCGGTGCTGCCCGCCCGGCCGTTTCTGTGGATGTCGGAGTCGTTCATCCAGGCGGCGATGGAGACGTTCGGCGAGCACCTCGCGAAGGGGTGGGTGCGCTGATGCCCCACGACTTCGACACCGGGCTGGTGGCATCGCAGCGCCGGACCATCCGCGACGCCATCGTCGCGCGACTCGGGGCGCTCAAGCGCGTGGAGGACCTCTACCTCACCGCCGTGAAGCCCTCGGCTGTCGTGCTCGACGGCACGCAGGAGGGCCTGGACCGGCTGCGCGAGGAACTCAACGGCCAGGCGCCATCGATGATGGTTGCTCTCGGCCGCAAGACGTTCAACCCCGCCGGGACGACCACCGCCCGCGATCGCCACACCGGACAGATCGAGGTGCACGTCTACGTGGTCAGCGCCAACCAGCGCTCCTACGTGGCGAAGGTCGCCGGCGACGTCGCCTCCGATGCGGACGACGTGGCCGATCCGGGTACGGACACCATGCTCGAGCACGTCGAAGAGCTGCTCAACGGCTACCAGGTGCCCGATGCCAGCGAGTCGATCCACCGCCTGATCCCGACCGACGAGGACGAGGTCTATCACGGCGCCGACTTCGCCATCTGGCACCTCCGCTACACCGTCCTCGTCGAGCGGACGACCCTGCGGAACAAGGGGATCAGCCAGCTCGTCGAATCGATCCTGACCACCCAGGACCTGGAGGACGCCGCCGTGGCTAACCAGGTCATCGCCCTCACGGAGCTGGACTGATCATGAGCACCAAGACCGTCACCGTTCGGGCGGGCCGCGGCAAGACCGTGGCCTTCCCGCTCTCCACCGTCGCCGGCGCGGGCGCCACCCACATCCGGCTGGTCGGCCCGATGCCGGTCGACGAGCGCGCCGCCGGGCCCGACGACCCGCACACCGCCGGCGACGAGCCGGTCGAGGTGCCCCACGACTACTTCGTGCGCAAGCGCGTGCGCGCCGGCGACCTCGAGGTCGTCGTTGATCGCCGCCAGGCCCCGAAGAACATGGCCGCGCCCTCGCGCTCGCCGCTGACCCACACCGCAGTGAAGGAGTGAGCCTGTGACCATCGACACCCAGCTGGCGAGCTCCGTCCGCCGCCCCGGCTCCTTCCACCGGTTCGTCTTCGCCAACTTCGGGCGCGGCCTGGTGCCGCTCGACCTGCGGATGGCCTGCGTCGGCATGATGACCACCGCCGGCAGCGCCACCGCCGAGGTGGTCTACGAGGTCGGCGACGACGCCGACGCCGACGCCAAGTTCGGCCCCGGCTCCGAGCTCGCGCTGATGCTGCGGAAGGCCTTCGCACAGGCTCGCCTGCAGGGCGCCTCGCCGCAGATCTACGCGGTCGGCCTCACCCCTCCCGGCGCCGGCACCGCGCAGGTGAACACGCTGACCTTCACTGGACCAGCCACCGAGGACGGCAACTTCGTTCTGCGGGTCGCCGGCCGCACCATCACGGTCGGCGTCACCAACGGCGACGCCAACACGGACGTGGCGGCCGCGCTCGAGGACCTGCTTGACGCGCTGACCACGACCTTGCCGATCACTGCCGGTGTCGCCGGCGCCGTGGTCACCTGCACCAACGTCCACAAGGGCGAGAACGGCGGCGACGTCGACTATGAGGTTGTCGAGACCCCGTCCGGCATCGCCTGCGTGATCGCGAGCTCGGCGACCGGCTCCGGGGTCACCGACATCACCAACGCCCTCGACGCGCTGCTCGGCCTCAACATCGACGTGGTCGCGATCGCCAACCGCAAGAGCGCGGACGTCACCGACTCCAAGGCCAACACGGCCACCGCGTGGGGCGCCGGCGAGAAGAAGTACCGGTGGGTGGTGATCGGCGACCCGACCACGCTGTCGGCGGCGAACACGCTGTCGACGGCGGCCAACGACAAGACGGTGATCATCGCCAGCTACGAGGGTTCGCCGTCCTTGCCCGGAGAGATCGCCGCGGCCGTGGCCTGCTACGCCTGGGCCAAGGAGCGCCCGAATGCCAACTACGACGGCGGGGTCCTCGACCTCTACCCGCCGGCGGTGGCGTCGGTCTACACGACCACCGAGATCGAGTCGGCCCTCGCCGTCGGCACGACCCCACTCAAGCCCACCCCCGGGCGCGACCAGACCGAGATCGTGCGGCTGGTGACCACCAAGACGGTCACCAGCTCGTCGCCCGACTTCGTCCTGTTCGACCTCGCGACCAGCCGGACCGCGGCCTACATGGCCCGGCAGATCGAGGCCGCCTACGTCTCGCAGTTCGTCCAGGAGGTGATGGTCGTCGACGACGACAGCCCGGACAACGTGCTCGACCGGATCCGCGATTCGGTAGTCGGCGTGCATCGCGCGATGGAGTCGCTCGGGTTCATCCGCGACGTCGACGACTTCCTCGGCGAGATCGTCGTCGAGGAGGCCGAGGACCCGTCCGGCCGCGTCAACGTCAACAACCCGTTCCGGGTCGTCTCGCCGCTCCACCAGGCTGCGTTCGTCCACACCGCCTACCTGTGACCTGAGGGAGGTCCTCCGTGATCTACGACAGCGCAGACCTGATCGCCGGCTACACCGGCGGCAACGTGACCCTGAAGCGCATCAAGAGCTTCAAGCCGTCCGACGAGCTGACCCGCGAACCCGCCATCTTCGTGGGCAGCAGCCGCCCGGTGGGATCCACGGTGAAGCCGGGTGCCCAGATGATCGACCTCGAGAACGTCCCGGACACCATCGAGGAGATGCCCTGGAACGACCTCAAGGCGAGCGGCGAGCAGTTCACCTTCACGATCCAGTACAAGGCCGGCTCCACTCGAGGGCGCCGCGTTCAGTACAGCGTCCAGGTCGCCGAGGTGACTCCTTCGCCCGAGGGCGACCAGAACGGCGAGTACACCGAGAACATCAAGCTCCTGGTCATCGGTAAGGGCAGGGAGCTGTAGAGGTGTCCATGTTCCGGCCCCCGAGGTCAGCGCCGGCGAGTGCGACCGCGGACGCCGTGGAGGCGTCGTTGGGAGCGGTACTCGCCGGCGCGCGCGTGTACGCGCCCGTGGTCGTGCCCCGGGTCGGGGTCGCCGGCAAGCTGCGCCTGCTCACCCGCGGCGAGGAGCGGGCGCTCGACCTCGAGCTCGCCCGCTGGGTCGCCAGCGCGGCCGTCGAGGAGCGCTACCTGATGATCGCCGGTGGCCTCACGGTCTCCAGCGAGCGCGCGGTCCGCACCCTGGCGGTGGCGATCAGGAAGCAGGGGCCCGGCGAGACCGAGCCGCTCGCCGCGCTCGAGGACTGGGACGAGGCCGACGACAGCCAGCTCGGCGAGCTCTACCGCGCCTACGAGGACCTGCGCGTGCTGCTCGACCCCGAGGGCATGGAACTGTCGACGGCGGAACACGCGGCGATCCGCGACGCGGTCAAAAAAAAAGACTCGACCCTCTTGCTCGCCTTCGGGTCCAAGAGGCTGTCCGCCTGGCTCTGTTCTACGGCCGACCAGCCTGCGACCTCAGCGACACCGAAGTCGCCCTCTTCCTCGATCTCGGACGATCCGACGAACCCGAGCGAGTAGCCCGGGCGCCGGGACTCGCCAACGCCAACTTCGAACCGCCGCCGCCGCGGCAGAGGTGACCTCTCGTGGCCATCGGGCAACGCCGCGCATCCATCGCGCTGACAGCTGACCCGCGAGGCCTCGACAAGGGGCTCGCCGCGGGTCGCTCGAAGTTCCGCGCGTTCGCGTCGTCGATCGAGCGTGGCATCAAGGGCTCGGCGGCCAAGGCCGGCTCGTTCCTCAAGCGGTCGTTCGACCCGTTGGGCATGGGCCTGGGCGTGGTGTCGGATGTTCTCGGTGGCGTCATGGAATACGAGACCGCGGTGACTCGACTAGCGATCTCGCAGGGCAAGAGCAACGACGAGATGGCCGCGTTCCGCGACGCCACCCTGGCAGTCTCGCGCTCGACTGGCATCGCCCGCGAGGAACTGCTGCGCGGCGTGAGCGCGTACCAGGCGCTGACCGGAGACACGGAGGGCGCAACCGCGGCCATGGAGACCTTCGGACGCGTGGCGCAGGCGACCGGGTCGTCGACCTCGGACATCGCGACCGCCGCGGCCGCGCTGGCGCAGAACCTCAAGATCGACCCCAAGGAATTCGAACAGGCGTTCTCGATCCTGAACACGCAGGGCAAGGCCGGCGCGATCGAGATCAAGGACCTGGCCGGCGAGCTCGCCTCGCTCACCCCGATGTTCTCGAAGTTCGCCGGCGGCCAGGGCATCGAGGGCATGAAGTCGCTCGGCGCCGCGCTGCAGATCGTGCGGCGTAACTTCGGCTCCGCGTCGGAGACCGGTACGGGCTTCCAGGCGCTGATGGGCGCGCTCGTCGGCAACTCGGCGAAGCTGAAGAAGGCGAAGATCAACATCTTCGACGAGACCGGCGCGCAGCGGTCGCTTAGCGATATCGTCAACGACATCAAGCGCTCGGGGATGACGCTGCCCCAGATCCAGAAGCTTATGGGGAGCAAGGAGGCGACCAGCGCGCTGCTCGCCTTGATGGACAACTACGGCGACTTCCAGGCGCTCGTCGCACAGCCGGTCGACAACTCGATCACCAAGGACCTGGCGCAGTTCAAGGACAGCGCGGCCGGCCAGCTCACCACCGCGCTGAACGAGATCAAGATCGCCGTCGCGGCGGCCTTCACGCCCGAGCGGATCAAGGAGTTCGCGGGCGCGCTGGTCGAGGTCGCCGCCGCGATTCGCGCGATCTCGGGACTGATCGGCGCGCCGGGGCAGATCAAGGACTGGATCACCGGCCAGACCGACGTGCTGAACGACCCCGATCTCGACCCCGCGACGCGTCTCTACCTGAACAACCCCGACCGGTATACCCGCGACCAGGCGACAGGCCAGGTGCGGAGCAAGGAGACCGGGAAGGTGGTCCCGCGGTCCGGCATAGAGGGAGACGCCGATCGCGCGCAGAACGACAAGGACAAACTCGATCGGGAGAAGCTCGAGGGGCAGACAGCGGCGCGGGTACAGAAGGAACAGTCGGCGCGCGCCTTCGGCCCGGCCACGGCCCCGAAGGTGAAGACCTGGGCCGATGCCGCCAGGGCGGTGCAGATGAACGTGACGGTCCAGTCGAACCTGAAGATCGACGGCAACGTCGCGGCCACCTCGGTCGAGAACGCCACCGACAAGCGGAGAGCCCCCGGTGGCTGACACGCTCCTCCCAGCCACGTTCGGCAGTCAGCGCCTCTGGATCGGCGACATCACCACCGACATGGGCCGGTCGCTGGTCGCCCACGAGATGTCCCGTGGGGACGAGTTCCCACTGTCGGATCGCGGCCGTCGGCTGCGCCGAGCGCAGGCGGAGGTCGTGTTCTGCGACATCGCCGGCGAGCGCCCGAAGCTCGAGCGCTACCGCGCCTTCCTGGCCCTGGAGGAGGAGGGGAAGCCGCAGATCTTCATTCACCCCATCCTCGGCAGCTACCGCGCCCGCCTCGGCGAGTGCACGCTGATCACGTCGGCCGACTCCGAGGACATCCGGCTATCGGTCGAGATCGTGCCGGACGAGGTGGTACCGCGGGTGTTCGAGCTCGGTGGCGGCATGCCTCCGATCGCCGGCCCTGAGGCCGTCGAGGTCGTTTCCACCCAGATCGAGGACCTCCGCTACCTGCTCGAGCCGGAGACCACCACGGTGCACACCGACGCCGTGGCGACCGCGACGGCATGGACCGAGGCCGAGGAGCCCGACAGCCGCTCGGTCTACCTCGAGGTCGCCACGGCCTGCGGCACCATCGACAACGAGATCGCCCGGCTCGAGCTGCTCGCCGACCTCGACCGCTGGCCGCTGTTCAAGCTGTTCGTCGAGCTGCGCGACAAGGTCAGCGCGGCCGGCCAGGCGGTGGCAGCGTCCACCGATCGCGTGTTCGACCTCGTGGTCCGGGTGGCAGCGCCGCTGCGCGTGATCTGCGCCCGGCTCTACGGCGCGAGCAATGCCGACACCCGCACCGAGCAGATCCGCCGGCTCAACAACCTGCGGACCGTCTTCATGGTCCCAGCTGGCACTACCCTGAAGGCGCCCGTTCCGCCGCCGGGAGTCCGCCGGTGACCGACAACGCGCGACGGGACCACGCGGTGGTAATCGTCGTCGACGGTCGCAGCATCCCCGGGTGGGTCGACTACCGGATCGACATCTCCATGATCGAGCCCGCCGACGCGTTCTCGATGTCGCTGCCGTTCGACGCGGCCGCCTGGGACCTCTGCCGCACGGACCGGCGGATCAGGGTGGCGATCGACAGCGTCGTGGTGCTCGACGGCTTCATCGACTCGCGCCGGTTCCGCGCCAGTGAGAACTCGCTGCAGATCGCTGGCCGCGACAAGGCCGGGCGACTTGTCCAGGAGTCGGCGCCGTCGGTGTCGTTCGAAGGGCTGACCATCCAGCCGCTGATCGCGCGCCTCGCGGAGCCATGGTTCACCACGGTGACCATGTCGAACGCGCGCAACCGGAGGGTGATGCGTGGCCGCGGCAAGAAGGTGAAGAGCTCGGATCGGGTCTACGTCGACTCCAAGGTCGGGCACCGCATCGAGCCCGGTCAGATGCGGTGGTCGGCGATCCAGGACCTCTGCGACCAGGCGGGCTACATGTGCTGGTCGAGCGGGGACGGGCGCGAGCTCGTGGTCGGCCAGCCCGACTACAACCAGGAGATCCAGTACCGGTTCCACCACGTCGCCCCGGGATCCGATCGCTCGAGCAACGTCAAGGACCTCGACATCCTCGAGAGCACCGCCGACCGATACAGCAAGATCACGGTGCTCGGCAGCGGTGCCGGCACACCGGTCGGCTACGGGACATCCGCCGCCAGCCGGGTCGGCGAGGCGAAGAACAACCCCGACACGCCGAACGGCGACGGCGCCGACTTCTCGGCGCCCAAGCGCCTCGTGCTGGTCGACGACGCGGTGAAGTCGATCGAAGCGGCGCGCATCGAGGCGCAGCGGGAGATGGATCGCCGGGCGATGTCGGCGAATCCGATCCAGGTGACAGCATCGGGCCACGGCCAGGTCGTCGCCGGCCAGGCGCCCACCCTGTTCGTGCCCGACACCCTCGCCGAGCTCGTGGACGAGGAGACCGAGACGCGTGGCACCTACCTGGTGGTCGCGTGCTCGTACTCGTCGACGCGCGACGGCGGCGAAGTGACCACGCTCGACCTGATGCCGAAGGGAACGAGGCTGTCCCTGTGACCCGGAATACTCGCTACACCGCCGCGGAGCACGCGAAGACCACCGACCCGCTCCTCCGCAAGCTCGCCGGGGCGCTCCGCCGGATGACCGTCGACCTGTCCACGGGCGTGCTGTGGAAGCTACTCGGCCACGCCGCCGTGGCGGAGCGCCCGAAGGCCGAGGTCTTCAGCGGCGTGGGCTTCTACGCGCGGCCACCGGCAGGCGTGGTCGCGGAGGTCGTCGTGGCCAACATCGGCGGCGCCGATCATCCCGTCGTGATCGCGTCCCGGGACGAGGCGACCCGCGCTGCGATCGCGGACATCGACGAGGGCGAGACCGCGACCTTCAACGACCAGACGATCGTGGTCCACAGGGCCGACGGCACCATCGAGGCGCGATCGGCGAACGGCGTCGCGGTCGCCCTCGCCACCAAGGCCGACATCGACGCGCTGATCGCGACGTTCAACGCGCACACGCACGTCCTGACCACGGGCACCGCTGCGGTCCCTGCGCCGCCGGCGGCGGCGGCCGTCGGCACCACCAAGCTGAAGGGCGAGTGAATCATGAGCCTACCGAGCAGCCGCAACACCACGTACGCCGCCAACGATCCGGTGAAGTCGGCGGACCTGAACGCGATCCAAGACAACATCATCTCCGCGAAGCACGGCGACCTCACCGTGTCCGGTCCGCCGGACCTGCTCTCGGCTGGCGGGTGGACGTACGTCGCTGCGTTCCCGCGAATCCAGAGCGGTGGCGTCGGCACGGGCTTCCTTTCGCTCGGTCCGTTCAGGGGAGGGGACCGAATCAAGTCGGTCTCCCTGTCCGTGTTCGGCAACGGAATTACGGACCTCGTTTACGACGTGATCAAAAGCTCGGCGCTGATGGTGTCGACGTCTCTCCCCGGCGGCTCGGGTACCCACCTCAACCAGGCCGCCGCATGGGGAACCCTCACCATCAACATCACTGACTACACGATCGTCAACGGCGACTCGATCATTCTGTCGATCGCCGCGACCGCCGCTCTCTACGAGATCGGTTCGTGGCAAGCGCTCTTTGATCATCCCTGATGTCGCTCGACTTCGAATTTGACCTCGTGACCGGCGACCTGGTGGACGCCGACGACGGCGGCTTCGCGTCGACCGAGACGGCCGCGCCGGCGGTCTACCTGCAGCTCAACCAGCGCTACGACGAGTGGCCGCCCGACCCGGAGGCTGGCTCGCGCCTGCACCTGGCCAAGGACCAGGGCGACGGGCCCGAGGGCGAGGCATTCCTCGAGACCGAGACCCGGCGGGCGTTCCAGATGCTGGAGCGGGACGGCTCGCTGTCCAACCTCGAGGTGGCGGTCGAGCGCTCCACGGCGGGCCGCATCGCCGTCGCGACGTCCTACGTCGACACCACCTCGGGCCAGGTCGTGGACGACCTGCTCGACCCGCTGGAGGCCTGACCGATGGCGTTCACCCTGCCGACCCTGACCGAGTCCCGCGACTTCCTGATCGCGCTGATGAAGGCGCTGCTGCCCGATCGCGATGTCACCCGGAAGGCGTTCCTGTTCAAGTTCCTGACCTCGGTCGCGGCGGGCGTCACCGACCTCCATGCGCACATCAACGAGGACCAGAAGGACCTGCTGCCGGACACCGCCAGCGGCGTTGCCCTGGACCGCTGGGGCGCGCTGGTTGGCGTGACCCGCAAGGGCGCGACGCCGGCGCGGAAGTCGGCGGCCCTGAGCATCACGGGCACCCTGGCGGCCACCGTGGCGATCGGCGACGAGCTCACCCACGAGCCGTCGGGGCTGAGCTTCCAGGTCAACGAGGCCGAGGCCATCCCGGCCGGGCTGACCGTGAACGTCGACATCGTCGCGATCGACACCGGCTCGGCCACCCGGCTGGACGCCGGCGAGGTCCTCACCTTCGTGAGTGCGCCGACCGGCATCAACCCTGACGCGGTCCTGGTGCTCGACCTCGACGAGGGCGGCGATGACGTCGAGAGCGACGGCGCCTACCGGAAGCGGATCCTGGACCGCATGTCCACGCCGGCGCTCGGCGGCTCGCAGGCCGACTACGTCGCGTGGGCGACCAGCGTGACCGACATCGCCGCAGCCTACGCCTACCCCGGCCGGGCTGGGCTCGGCTCGGTCGACGTCGCCGCGCTCCACGCCGGCTCCGGCTCGGCGCGCCTGCTCACCGCCGGCGAGATCACCGACCTGCTGGCCAAGCTCGAGGAGCTGGCGCCGGCGAACGTTGAGCTCCGCGTGCTGACCGTCGAGGATGTCGAGGTCGACACCGAGGTCACGGTGTGGCCCAACGGCGAGGCGGCCTACGAGTTCGACTGGGACGACACGGCCGCCTTGGTCGTGAGCACGTGGACCGCGGGCACCAGGACGATCGTGTTCACCACCGCCCGTCCGGCATCGATGCGCGCCGGGGACCGGATCGTGATCGACCCGGCGACGCCCTATGAGGGCGCCGGCGAGCAACACGTGATCGAGTCGCTCTCGAGTACCAACGCGGTCGTACTGGAGGAGGCGCCGAGTACCGCGCCCGTGGCGACCGACCTGGTGTACTCGGGCGGCACGCTGGTCGACGAAGTCCGGGACGCCATCCTCGAGCACTTCGACGAACTCGGCACGTCGAACACGGACGCCGCCGCCTATGGCTCGTGGGATGCCAACGTCCGACCAGAGAACCTCTACCGCATCGCCCAGCTCACCAACGGCGTGCGCCGCTCCGCGGTCGTGCTGCCGGCGGCGACCGTCGAGCCCGAGGACAACCAGTACCCCGACGACGGCACGGTCTTCCTGGCCACGCCGCGGATTACCATCGTGCGGCAGGGCCACTGAGCCATGGACATGATCGCCTACGAACTCGGCGTCTACAGCGCAGGCGCCGACACCCTGACCGTCTACCCGGTCACGGCCGCCGCAGGCGACCAGCTCGTCGCGTTGATCACGTGGGCGATCTCCGGCGTCGTCTCGCCGGTTCCGCCCGCGGGATGGACCGAGCTCGACCGCAAATCCACGGCGACCCACCACTGGGCGGTGTTCGCGCACGATGTCAGCGAGGCGCTGACCGGCGCGTCGCTCGTGTGGACCGCTGCCACGACGGTCGCGGCCGGCGTGGTTGTCGTCTACCGCGGTGGCCAGGTGGGGCTGGTGGAGTTCATCGACGCGATGGCGGTTGTCGATGTCGCCGCTGGCACGCAGCACGCGTTCCCGACGCTCGCCGTAGGCACGACGCAGGGAAGCGATCGCCTGCTGATCGTGCAGTGGCTCCTGAGCGCAGGAGCGGTGACCGCAGCCGACCCAGCGTTGTCTTACGATGGCGTCGAGCTTCTGGCGTCGTACCCCTTACTCGAGGGGACCATCGTCGCGTTCGAGGGAAGCCCTCGCACGATCGGCGAGCAGGGGGACGGTCCCACCACGCAGAGCAGTCCGGCATGCAACAGCACGTCGGGAATGGTCGCGCTACGGTCCCGAGCGCTCGTGCGCGGGGCCGCGGTGATGGACGCGCAGCCGGGCCACATCGGGCTCCTGCCCTGAAAGGAACGCCATGCCCACGCTGCTGCTGCTGAACTTCGACGCGCCGGCCGCCACGCTGCTGCCGAGGGACGCCATGGGGAACCTCGGTCCGCTCGCGCCGGTTCCCGGCGTCACCACGATGCCCAGCGTCGCCGACTCCTACACGGGGAAGGGGCGGCAGTTCCTCACGCCGGACACCGGACTACTGGCGGTGGACGCTGCCGGCCGAGACACCCTGGCCAACCAGGACGTGACGGTCCAGGTGCTGCTCTCGTTCGGCGCCGCGGGCGCGCTGCCCGTGACCATCTACCAGCGCGGCGGCATGGGCGTGGGCGGCACATCGGCGCGACTCCGCGTGGAAGCGGTCGGTCCCGCGTACCACTACATGGTGACTCTCTACACCGAGTCGACGACCGGCTCGATCAGCCCGGGCGCCGGCGCGTCGTTCTACTTCGACGGATACGGCAGCATCGACCGCTTCGTCCTGCTGACCGCGACGCGCCGCCACGAGGTCGACCGGACGGTCTACCGCTACTACCTCGGCGCCGACCTGCTCGGCGAGGTCGAGACGGTGAGCGGCGTCGACGGCGCGCCGGGCAGCGCCGGCGGCGCCACGACGGCGCAGACCGCGATCGGTGGTGCCTTCGACGGCGCGACCTGGTCGGAGTACTTCGACGGCGTCATCGACCAGCTCAAGGTCACCGACTACGAGATGTCCCACGAGGAGGTCCGCGCCACCTGGGAGCGCATCACGGTGCACCAGCCCGCCGCGGTGGCGGCACTGGCGGCGCTGACCCCGCCCGGCCTCGGGTGGGGCGCCGACCCGTCGAGCCGCATCGGCAAGCTGGTCCGCGTTGCGGGCGAGGGCCTCGGGATGGCCCTCGCGAAGTCGGACGAGTTTCGGCAGAACTTTTTGCCCGACCGCGCCTACAGCGAGACGCTCGAGCGCTGGGAGTCGCTGATCGGCCTGTCGTCGGGCGCGGCGGACTCGCTCGGCACCAGGCGCCAGCGCGTGTCGGCGTTCCTGGCGCGCGACAACGGCTTCTCGGCGGCGCAGATCAAGATCGCGCTGGTCGAGCTCTTCGACCTGGACGTCGCGAGCATCGAGATCCTCAAGTTCGCCAACCGCTGGACCGATAACTTCGCGACGCTCGAGGCGGAGCGCTGGCACCACGAGTCCCCGCTGGTCTGGTCCATCGTCGCCGGCGAGCTCGTGATGACCGTGCCGATCGCGTCGGACTCCCGGTGGAACGGCTCGCAGCTCAACCCGTTCCGGTGCATCACCCCGCTGTCCTCGGGCAAGGGGCGGATCGTCGTGGCCGCCAAGGTCGACGCGTACTCGCTTCCGTTGAACACGATCGCGGGCCTGCACCTGTTCAACTGGCGCTCGAACAACGCGCTGTGGTTCGGGCTCCAGGACGTCGCCGGGGTCGACACGCTCGGCTACGTCTCGTACGTGGCCGGCGTCCGGTCGGCGTTCACTGCGATCCTGAGCCCGGCGCCAGCCGCGCCGCTGTGGCTGCGGATCATCCGCAACCCCACGCCGGCGGCCATCCTCGCCATCGAGCTCGGCGCCGAGGACACCACGCACACCTACGTGCTCGGCTACAGCACCACCGGCCCTGACAGCGGCTTCACGGAGACCGACGTGGCCAGCCTGCTGCCCGACCCGGAGTGGGCCGGGTTCGGCGCGAGCTCGACGGCGGCGGCGCTGGCAGCGGATGCCTCCGCGACCTTTGATGACTTTGTTTGCGTGACCCCGTTCGGGACCCGGCCGTTCACCTGGTACGCGTACCGCGACCCCGGCCTGGGGGGCTCACCGGACATGACGGGAGCGAACCTGCTGCTTTGGAAGCTCCGGCCGGCCCACACCCACGCCGCGGCGATCGCCTCGCTTTCCCTGCTCTGCGACGACCTGGACGACGGGGGGTGTGACAGGGGCCCGATGGGCGGGATCTGAACGTTCGCCCGTTTTCCTGCGGGAACAGCCGGGTTCCCTGACCGTGTGGGCCATGGGCAGCCTCATCAACCGCGACGCTGGCGTGGCCGTGCACACCTTCACGGGGGTCGAGGCCGCGACCCCCCCGAGCGTGGCACCCACCGGTGCGGCCGCGGCCGAGGTCGCGAAGCTCAAGGCCAACATCCACCGCGGCGCGACCAGGGCGTGGGTCACGCTGACCGCCGGCGGCGCCGCGACGCTGGGCGCCGGCGGCGCCGTGTGGCTGTGTCGCTACAGCATCTCGAGGAGCAAGTGGCTCAAGTGCGCCCGGCTGGCGAGCGGGCTGGCCATCGTGCTCTCGGCGACCCTCGGGCACGACGAGCCGCTGGATGAGGTGCTCGCCGACTCGAGCGGCTTCGCGATCTACGACCAGGGCGGCGCGACGATCGGCGCCACGGTGGTCACCGTGCAGATGGGGGCGTTGTCGGCGTGAGCTGGTTTGGCGCTCGCGCTGCGATTCGCCGCCACCGCCGGCTGGCTCGGGCGGTCGCGCGGCGCCCCGATGGCTTCTCCGGTGGCGACGGCTTCGCCAGCGCCGGGAACGGGTTCGGCGGAGCCGCCGTGCCCTATCTCGACTTCGACCTGTTCAACCCCGAGCAGCAGTCGTTCCCGGCGTCCACTGTTGAGGTTGCGGCGGCAGGCTTCAGCTCGAACGTCCTCGCCGGTTGGGCGTGCCAGGAGACGGGCGGCACGACGCTCGCGGACTTCTCCGGCAACGGGCACACACTGACGAAGGCCGGCTCGGGGGCCCACATCGGCCAGCGCGCCACCGGCCTGTTCGACGGGTCCGGCTTCCGCAACCAGCGGGCCTTTGAGCTTGTGAGAAACGGCGCATCGAACTACGCGGAGCTCGCCTCAGGTGCAAGCCTGGACATGGACTGGACCACGCCGTGGTCCGTACTCATCGTGTTCCGCGGTCACGGCAAGTTCACCGGGGCACTGTTCAACAAGGGCACCGGCTTCGTGGCTGGCCATTGGTCGCTGTATGTTGACGTCTCCGGCCTTCTCCTCGCCACTGTCCACGACGGCACGCTGGACAAGGGCATCTCAAGGCCCATGTCACACATGGATGGCGGATGGCACTGGGCCTACGCCCGCTGGGATCCCACCGACAACACCCTGAAGCTGGACACGGACCTGGCCCCCGACGGCAGCGTCAGTACGGTCGGGATGACGTCGGCCGTCTCCAATCCCTCCGCCTTCAAGCTGGGGGAGTGGGCCGGTGCGGCGGAGGCGCACCCAGTTCAGATCCGCGGCTGCATCGTCTTCGGCGACTGCGACACCACCGTCGCGTCGATTCGGAGCTGGTGGCGGCACGGGCGCGCTCCGAACTGGCTGACCTACTCGCGGGCGTCCAGCTTCCACGACATCATCGCCGACGATGCGACCGAGGGTGACGTGGTCGCGGGGTGGGCGTCGGGCCAGATGGCCTATGGCTACAGCTCGCTGGTCTCGACGAACCCACTCAAGCTCGGTGCGTCGAGCGATGCCGCGCACACGAATTTGATCCCCTACTCGGACGTCAACGACGCCACGAACTGGGCGACGTCTGGCGGTACGCGAGCGAACCACAACGCTGACAGCGTCCGCGGATTCCGCGAGGCGTCCAGGCACGCGAAGACGGCCGGCGCCGACAAGGTGCTCGCCGCGGTCGCAAATGGCGCAGCGGTAACGGCCGCGTCGGTGTACACCGCGTCGGTCTGGTGTCGCCTGGATACCGGCGGCGGCCTCACACCGGTGCCGGAACTGCGGGTCTACCGGGCAGACGGCACCACGCTGATCGGTACTGCAAGCGCAACCGTCTCAACGAGCAGGTGGCACCGCCTGTCGTACACGTTCACGGCCCCCGCCACTGAGTCGGTTCGGATTGCCTGGTCGGGTGCTGCAGCGGCCGCAACCTCCGGGAGCGCGTGGTTTGCGTGCCCACAGGTCAATACGGACGACTACGCCAAGCCCTATGTACACACGACAGGGGCCACTGCGTCGACGGTGGTGATCTCGGCCTATGGCGTGGTGCCTGGCCTCACGGCTGACCGCGGCACGGTGAAGGCGTGGCACACCTGCCGAGACAGCACCTCCGACCTGACTCTCCGCCGTTACATCTTCGCTGCGCGGGCGAATGACGGGACCCACGACGAGGGAGTCATTACGTTCGTGACCGAAGGCGCCTCGTCAGGGCCGGTCGTTCAGTACTACAACGAGGGTGCCATTCTCCTCGCCGAGGCCGCGGGGGCGACCCCGGGCGACGTCTCCGCAGTCGAGCTGGTGTGTGTCGTGCAGTGGGACAAGGACGCCCGTAGTGGCTGGACCCTGCGCACGAAGGTTAACGCGGCGACGGCGGGTACGTCGGCGGCGACCATCGCGGCGGCGGCAGGCATGAAGCTAGAGCGGGTCTACATGGGCTCTGCCAGCCCGGGTAACTCCGTCAACGGGCTAGTGAGTAAAGTCCGCGTCTGGCGCGGCGTGGAGCTGCCCGCGTGATCGCCGTCCTGCTGCAGGTCCCGCTTGTCGACGGCAAGCCGCAGCTCGACCTACCGGCCGGCATCGAGACTGTCAGGGACGGCCGCCACGTCCACGTGAGCTGGGGCGACGACCGCGTCCTCACGCTCGTCCACCTCGGCACGCCGGCAGGTGGTCCCGTGTTCGTCGGCATGATGACCGCGCGCGTCGCCCAGGCGCTGCAGCACCTGGGCGCCAAGGTCATGCGACTCCGTGACGCGTGGCTGGTCCCGGCGACCAGGACGTGGCTGCTCGGCCGCGGCGTCGCCGAGATCAACGGGGCGCCGGTGCCGCCGCACGTGATCGCCGGCGGCGGCGGCGGGCCGGATGCGGACGTAGTGGCGTGAGCGACGACGACACCAAGGACAAGACCCCGGTGCGCGTGCCGCCCGAGGTGGCGGCGCGTCAGCGGCGGCGCCCGTACCTGCAGAGCCCGGACGAGCGCGACAGCATCGGGCGGCGCGCTCGCACTACGCCGCTGGAGTTCGCCCCGCTCGAGCTCGACGTCCCCGAGGCTGGCGCGCCGGCGTACGAGTTCATCGACGAGTACACCTCCCCTCATGAGCTGCTCGAGCGCATCCGCAGCCCCGAGGTGCGCAGCGCCATCGAGGACACCTGGAAGCACCTGGCGAACGTCAACCGGCGCACTCTTGACAAGTTGCTCGAGGTCGCCGCCCAGCGCGGCGACGAGAACACCGGTAAGCGCCTGACCGCGCTCGAGATCCGCTCGCTCGTCGTGAGTGGCGAGGACGGCAACAACGGACGGCTGGGAAACCTGCGCGCCGACGTGCGGAAGATCCGCGCGCTGCTGGTCGCGGTAGCCGTCGTGTTGCTCGGCGGCATCGGCGGCGCCGCGAAGCTACTCGACGACGCAGCGGAGCGCCGCGGCCGCGAGCGCGCGGAGATCGAGCACATGCGCTCGGTCGTCGAAAGGCTCGCCGATCGCCAGGAGTCCATGCGCAGCGACCTGCTGGTGTTGAAGGTCAAGGCGGGCGCCCCGCTCGACATCCTTGTTCCCGGAGACCTCCCATGAAAAAGCTATCGCTCGCGGGCGTCCTTTCCATCCTCCTCGTGGCGGGTGGATTCCTCCTCGCCGGCGGCTACTACAGCCACGTCGAGGCCCAGTCGGCAGCCGAGGCCCGTGCCGAGCTCGACGCCGGCGTCGCCGCCGCCGAGGCCAACCTCGAGCCGAGCGCCCGGCCGCAGGCCGCCGCCGAGCCGGTGACGACAACCACGACCATCACGACCACCACGGAGCCGGCGCAGCCCGCGCTGCCGCCCGACGACGACCCGCTGGTGACCGCCTCCGAGATAGCCGACGACGTCAAGGGCGGCAACTGGCGTGAGGTCGCGGTCGGGGCGCTCGCGCTCGCGATGTGGCTGCTGCGCAACCAGCGACAGCGACCCGGCTCGCCATTCAAGGGCAAGCGAGGCGGCGCGGTCCTCGCGATGCTGATGGGCCAGGGCGCCGCGTTCATGGCCGTCCTCGCGACCGACGTCGCGCTAACCCCCAAGCTCATCTTCGGCACCATCGGCGGCGTGTGGATGGCGGTGGGCGGCTACACCTGGCTCCGCGACATCCTGTGGCCCGAGCCCGCCACCGCGGGCCTCGTGGAGCTGCAGTCGTGAAGGCACGGATCGCGCTGCTGGGGCTCGTCGCGGTGATGGTGGCATGCGGACCCGGCGCCAAGGAGCGCGCCCTGCGGACCACGCTGACCGGCGTCAACGCAGCGCGCGCCGCGTTCGTCACGTGGGATGGCCTCGCCCAGGACCGGATCGTCGAGGAGGCGACCTCGCTGGCGAGCGGTCAGCACGAGCTCGAGCAGCATCGGGCGAAGCGGGCCGCGCTGGTCGCTGCCTTCGAGGGCGCCTACTTCGCGCTCGCGATCGCGGCGACCGACCGGAAGGACCATGACCTCGCCAGCGCGGCGCTCGCGGCCGCGAAGCTCTACGCCCTCTACCGCGCGCTGGTCGGAGACGACCCGCCAAAGGAGTCACCATGACCGCCGAGCGCATCGCCAACCACGCCGACGACGTCCTCGCGGTCCTCCAGGTCCTGGCCGAGCTGCTCGGCGACAAGGGTCGCCCGGCCGACAAGGTGATCGCGCTGGTTCGCGCCGCCCTGGCCGCGATCATCGGCGAGGACTCCCCTCACGACCCGGCCGCTATCCGCGAGCTCGCCGCCAGCCTGCGCGACCAGCTCGCCGCCAACGACGCCAAGGCGGACGGCAAGCTCGCGGCAAAGTTCGACACGGGCGGCGAGTCGTGATGGCTGCCGGGCCCGGCTTCGCGCCGATTCACCACGACCAGGTCGCGGACATCGCTCTCGCGCAGCGCGGACTCGGCACCTACAAGCTCGGCGGCGGCGCCATCTACACCGCCCCCGACGCCTTCGACGATGCCCACAACCAGTTCCCGGGCTTCTGCGACTGCTCGGGCCTCCTGGCGTTCACCGGCTACCGGCGCGGGCCCTGGAACACCGACGCGATCGTCCGCGACGCGACCAGCCTGCGAAAGCGCTTCCGCCTCGTCGCCCCCGGCGAGGCGGTCCGCCGCGGCGACTTCCTGGTGAAGGCCGGGCCCGACAAGGACGGCGACGGCCGCCGCGACTACCCCGGCCACTGCGGGGTGATCACCGGCGTCCTGCCCGAATTCGTGCGCGGCTCGAAGGACTGGTACGAGGACCTCGAGGTCACCCACTGCAGCGGCGCGCTGCAGAACCGCATCGACCCGGCGACCGGCAAGCGCTACGGCGCCGTCCGTACCACCAACGCGGCGATCTGGAAGCTGGCCGGCTACATCATCCGCCCGCTGTGGGTGTCGTGACCGAGGTCCGCGCGCTCGCCGGTGACCTGGTCGCGCTCATGGTCGGCGCTCTGGTACTCGCGGTGATAGTCATCGGCGCCGCGCTGGTCCGCGCGGTGACGTAGAGAAAGGCGGAACGATGTCCTTCACGACGTACCTGGCGAACAAGCTGCTCGACCACGCATTTCGCAACACGGCGTACGCCCAGCCGGCGACGGTCTACATCGCCCTCTACACCGCGGCGCCGTCCGACGCCGGCGGAGGCACTGAGGTGGCGGGCAACGGCTACGCCCGGGTCGCGGTGGCGTTCAGCGCGGCATCGGCAAAGGCGATCGCGAGCTCGGGCATTATCGCCGTCGGCCCGTGCGTCACCGCGAACTGGGGTTTGATCACCCACGGCGGCGTGTTCGACGCGCTGACCGGTGGAAACCTGATGACCTGGGCGGCGATCACCAACCGCACGATCGAGGTCGGCGACAGCTACCAGTTCGCCGCCGCGGACATCGACGTCCTGCTGACCTGACCATCATGGCGATCACCACCCTCGACGGTCACGTGGCGGGGATGCGGCCCCCGGAAGACTTCCTCAAGGTCGGCGCCGCGATGGAAGCGGCCGGCATCCGTCACTCCCTGCTCTACACGCCGGGCGCGCCGGGTGCCGCGGTGGCACCGTCGCCCGGCCTCAACGGCGCCGCGCTGACCTCCTACGCTGGCCAGCTGCCGTTCACGAACCCGACCGGCGGGGCGTTGACCTACCTGGCCCGGCTCGAGGCGATGGGCACCCTCAATGGAACGCTCGCGCTGCTCGACCGCCTCTGGCACAACAGCGGGATCGTGGTCTCCACATTGACCGCGCAGGCCATCACGCACCCAGGCATCCCGGCGCGCGATCGGGACGGCACCAACGCAGGCGCCGGCGTCGAGGCGGCCCTCGAGGTCTCGATCGCGACGACCAACGCCGGCGCCATTACCAACACCACGATCAGCTACACCAACTCGGCGGGCGTGGGCGGGCGGACAGGAACGATCGCCAGCTTCCCGGCGACGGCGGTGGCCGGCACCTTCGTGCCGTTCCAGCTGCAAGCCGGGGACGTCGGCATCCGGTCGATCCAGTCGATCACTCTCGGCACCAGCTACGTCGGCGGCTCCGTCGGCGCCGTCCACCTGGTGCAATACCGGAAGCTCGCCGCGGTCGGCCTGCTCGCCAACGTCGCCGAGGACCGCGACCTGGTGCAGCTCGGGGCGGCGCGCCTCTACGACAACACGGTCCCGTTCCTGGTGTGGTTGGCCTCCGCGGTGACCGCGGTGACCGTGGAAGGCCTGATGACAGTGAGCCAGGGATGACATGGCAGGGCAGGGCGCGGCGCTCCTGCTCCGGCTATGCCACCTCTCGTCGGTAGCACTTCGCCGGCCCGTCGTGTTCGGGTCGGCCGAGCAGTCCAGCGCGGTGGCGGCGCGCGCGCTGTTCTTCCCGGCCGCCGGCGGCGGCGCTGTGCAAACCGGCACGGCCGTGTTCTCGGGCGCGGGCTCGATGGCCGGCATTGGCGGGGAGCGCGAGGTCGGGCTGGCCGAGTTCGCCGGCGCAGGAACCCTGGTCGGGGTCGGGACCCGGCTCCGCGGGGGCGTCGCCGTCTTCTCGGGCGCGGGCCAGCTCGTCGGCCTTGGCGGCGAGCGCGAGCCGGGAGCCGCGGTGTTCGTCGGCGTTGGCGCCCTGGTCGGCGTTGGTGGCCGGATCCGCGGTGGCGCCGTCGCCTTCACGGGCGCGGGCCAGCTCGTTGGCATGGGCGGCGAGCGAGAGCCCGGCGCTGGGGTGTTCGCAGCCGCCGGCACCCTGGTCGCGGTCGGCCGCGCCGCGCGGGCCGGCCTCGCGACGTTCGTCGCCGCCGGTCAGCTCTCCGCGGTGTCGCCGCCGCCGCTGCCCTCGAGTGCAATCGCGGCGGCGTCGGTCGTGCCGACCCTGCAGGCCTCGATCTCGGCGGTGGCAGGGCTGGTTGGCCTGGCCGCGCCCATGCCGACGGCGTTGGTCACATCGGCGCCCTCTCGATCTGGCGGCGCCGCCGCTGAAGTCGTTCGCCTGATCGTCACAACAGGAGCTCCCCCGATGAAGGTCTTCCAGGGCACGCGGATCAAGATCCCATGTACGTTCACCCAGAGCGCCGGCGGCACTCTGTTCGACCCCGCGGTGGTGAAGTTCTCGATCGTGAAGCCCGACGGTGGCACCGGCAAGAGCGCCCAGCACAACTACACGTACGGCGTGGGCAGCTACATCACCCGCACCAGCATCGGCCTGTACACGGTCGAGATCCTGATCGACTTCGCCGGCACCGCCCGCTACCGCTGGGAGTCGACGGCGACCGGCGAGGAGTCGGCCGCCGAGGGCAGCATCGTGGTCCCGAAGAAGCTGGCGTAGCGGCGGCGTCCGGCGTAGCCGGTGGCGTCCGGGATGCGGCCACCGCGACCTCAAGCCGTCGAACTGTCGCGGGGTTCGGCGGGCACGCGCCGTGCTCCTGGTCGGCGGCATGAACACCGACCCGCTCGTCCTCGCCCTCTGGCTCTGCGCCCTCATCGCGCCGGGTGTGCCCGTCGACTTCGACCTCGCCGGCGACCTCGACGCGCTGGCCGACTGGTGCCTGGCGGTGCGGCCGCCTGCGGCGCGGGCGTAGTGTCAGCTCGGGTCGCCGCCGCCTTTCTTCTTCCAGCTCGAATTGACGGCGGACTCCTCAGCCCGTCGCCGACTGTCGTTGCTCTCCTCGAGAGCATCGAGTCTGCCCTCGGCCCTGGCCATCCTGCCCACGTCCACATCTGGCTGAGGCGGCGGCGCGTCACGCGACGCCCCAAGATCGAAGAGAGACGCCGGCAACGACGGCTTCAGCATCGCATCGAGCTGCGCCCGCCACTTTTCGTTCTCGCCGGCCGGCGGCAGCGCGAGCTTGACGTCCTGCACGAGCGCCTGGAATTTCCGCCATCCCTCGGACTGCTCGAGCGCCAAAGCGGACGCGCGGATGACCTGAGTGACCTTGATCATGGCCGCAGCCGCCTCGCTTCGACTGAACTCCCTGAGCATCTCGTTGAATACGCGCGCCGCCTGGTCCGCCTGCGCCTTGAACGCCGCGAACGGGTCCTGCGGGCTATCGCCACCACCGTCTGAAGTCGCCATGTGAACGCTCCTCGGACCGTCTGGCCCACTCAGGTCTTACGTCCGCCCCATGACAGGCGGGCTCCAAAACGTACTCCAAATCTCGCTCGACACGGTTTCGCACGGCTCGCCGCCACACGCTAAGCCGGCGGAATGACACGCTATGTACTCGACATCTGAACAGGTGGCGGAGGTCTGCAAAACCATCATTCCCCGGTTCAAATCCGGGTGGCTCCTCTACCTCTTCGACCGGTGCAGATCCCCGGGATCTGCACCCCCCGTCTGACCGCTCCTCTTTCTCTCCATCCGGACCTTGAGCGGCAGGCTGCCTCCGCGCGGGCTCGGCGGCGGTACAGCGGCGGCGGCGTTCCGCGGCGGGCCGAGCTCGGCGCGCCGGCGGCGCTTGTCGGCGATGCACAGCCAGACGACATCGAGCGGCCTCAGGTAGTCGGCGTGGCAGGCG
>JALYQB010000527.1 GCA_030856045.1 Actinomycetota bacterium | reverse complement strand
GGCTCGGCGCCTCGGGGCTGGCGTGGCGCTGCCTGCTGTGCGGTGTCGGCGCCCCGCTGGACCTGCGCAGCGCGTCGCGCGTGTTCTTCACCGGCCAGATCGGTAAGTACATCCCCGGCGCGGTGTGGGCGTATCTGGCGCACGCCCGGCTGGGGCGCGAGCACGGCGTGCCTGCCTCCCGGACGACGGCGGCGTCCGGCCTCTTCGTCATCGCCCACGCCGCGACGGGCGCGGTGGTCACCGCGTCGGTGCTGCCGTTCGCGTCCGCGGAGGCGTTCGACCGGTTCTGGTGGGTCGCGGCGATCGCCCCGCTGCTGCTGACGCTGCTACACCCCCGGCTCGTGCTGCCCGTGTTGCGCCGGATGCACCGGATCCTCGGCCGCGGGACCCCGCCGGACGCGGTGTCGGGCTCCGCAGTCCTCGCCGCGCTGGGCTGGCTGGCCGTCACCTGGCTCGGCTACGGGCTGAGCATGCTGCTGCTGCTCGCCCCCGTGGCGCGAGCGGACAGCGATGCGCTGCTGGGCCCGGTGGCGCTCGGGGGCTTCGCCCTGGCGTGGACCGTCGGCTTCCTCGCTGCGGGCGTGCTCGTGGTGACGCCCGCGGGCCTCGGGGTGCGCGAGGTGGCGCTGTTCGCGGTGCTCGGGCCGGTGGTCGCCGGCGGTGGCGCGGTGGCCGCGGTCGTGCTGCTCTCCCGCATCGTGCACACCCTGTCCGACGCCGTGTGGGCGCTGCTCGGCGTCGGCCTCGGCGCCCCGGTCCCCGACGCCCCCGGCTACCCTGACGATCACCACCGGATTCCGAGCTAGGCGCCCTCGATGCTGAACATCTTCGCCCGCTCCTCCGTCGCCCGGGTCACCGATCCCGTCGGCGCCTGGCTGCTGCGCCGGAGCGTCACCCCGGACGTCGTGACGGTCGTCGGCACCGTCGGAACCGTGACCTCGGCGCTGTGGTTCTTCCCCCGCGGCCAGCTGTTCGCCGGCACCGTGGCCGTCACCCTCTTCGTGCTGTTCGACCTGCTCGACGGGGCGGTCGCCCGGGCCCGCGGGTACGGCACGCCGTTCGGCACGGTGCTGGACGCGACGTGCGACCGGGTCGCCGACGGAGCCCTGTTCGCCGCGTTGACGTGGTGGTGCTTCGGCGTCGGGGACAACCGCCCGCTCGCCGTCGCGGCGCTGTTGTGCCTTGTGAGCGCGCAGGTCGTCTCCTACATCAAGGCGCGTGCGGAGGCCACGGGGCTGACGGCCGAGGGCGGGACCGTCGAACGCGCCGAGCGATTCATCATCGCGCTGGTGGGGACCGGTCTCACCGGGCTGGGCGTGCCCTATGCCGTCGACGCCGCACTGTGGCTGCTGGCGCTGCTTTCGGTGATCACCGTCGCGCAGCGCATGGCGGCCGTGCGCCGCAGCGCACAGAAGCTCGACCCGCGGTGAGCAGGCTCGCCGCCCTCGGGTACGGCGCGGGGTGGCGGCTCGTCCGCGCGGTCCCCGACCCCCTGGCGCGCCGCGCGTTCGACGCGGGGGGGGACCGCGCCGCCCGTCGCGGGGGGCCGGGGATCGCGCAGCTGCGTCGTAACCTCGCGCGGGTGGCGCCGGGCGCCGACCTCGACGCGCTCGTCCGCGACGCGATGCGGTCCTACGCACGGTACTGGCGCGAGGCGTTCCGGCTGCCCTCGCAGGATCTGGTCGCGCTGCGCTCGCGGCTCGGCGTGGCGGACGCCGAGCACCTCGACGCCGCGCTCGCCACGGGCCGGGGCGTGGTGGCGGTGCTGCCGCACACCGGCAACTGGGACATGGCCGGGGTGTGGCTGGTAGGGCACTCGGGGGAGTTCAGCACGGTCACCCAGCGGTTGCGCCCGGAGTCGCTGTACCGACGGTTCGCGGCCTACCGCCGAGCGCTCGGGTTCGACATCGTGCCGCTGACCGGCCAGGCGCAGTCCCCGACGCTGCGGCTCACGCGCCGGCTGCGCTCCGGCGGGGTGGTGTGCCTGCTCTCCGACCGCGACCTGACGGGCTCCGGGGTGACCGTCGACCTCTTCGGGTCCCCCGCCCGGCTGCCGAGCGGACCCGCGCGCCTCGCCGCGGCGACCGGCGCGGCGCTGCTGCCGTTCGGCTGCTGGTTCACCCCCGACGGCTGGGGAATGCGCTTCCACCCCCCGGTGCCGGTCGGCGGCCGCGCCGGGGTCGCCGCCGCCACGCAGGCCGTCGCGGACCGGTTCGCCTCCGACATCGCGGCTCACCCCGCGGACTGGCACATGTTGGCGCCGCTGTGGCTCGCGGACCTGCCCGAGCCCGCGCTGCAGCCGGCGGGGTAGGCAGGCGTGCACGTCGGACTCGTCTGCCCGTACTCGCTGGACGTCCCCGGCGGGGTTCAGCGCCACGTCCTCGACCTCGCGAGCGCGCTGCGGGCGCTGGGGCAACGGGTGTCGGTGCTCGCGCCGGGAGTCGGCGCGGCGCCGGAGTGGGTCACCCCAGCCGGGCGCGCGGTGAGCGTGCGCTACAACGGCTCGGTCGCGCGGGTGGCGTTCGGGCCGCTCGCCTACGCACGCACCCGCCGCTGGCTGCGCTCCCGGGACCTGGACGTGCTGCACCTGCACGAGCCCGCGGCGCCCAGCCTGTCGCTGCTCGCACTCACCCTGGCGGACGGGCCGGTCGTGGCGACGTTCCACGCCGCGACGCCCCGCTCGCGCGTCCTGTCGGCGGCGCAGGGCGTGCTGCGGCCACAGCTGGAGAAGGTCACCGCCCGGATCGCGGTGTCCCCGCTGGCGCGCCGGGTGCAGGTGGAGCACCTCGGGGGCGACGCGGTGGAGATCCCGAACGGCGTGGACGTCGCCCGGTTCGCGACGGCTGCGCCGCTGCCCGGGTACCCCCGCCAGGGCGGCACGGTCGGTTTCGTCGGGCGGATCGACGAGCCGCGCAAGGGGATGTGGGTGCTCGCCGACGCGGTGCGGACACTCGCGGAGCAGCGCCCCGAGCTGCGGTTGCTCGTGGTCGGCCGCGGTGACGGCGCCGAGCTGCGCCGAGCGCTGGGCTCCCGGGCCGAGGTGCTCGGCGCCGTCGACGAGGCCACTAAGGCCCGGGCGCTGCGCAGCGTCGACGTCCTGTGTGCCCCGGGGACGGCGGGGGAGAGCTTCGGGATGGTGCTGACCGAGGCGATGGCGGCGGGCGCTCCCGTGGTGGCGAGTGACCTGCCCGCATTCCGGCGGGTGCTCGACGGGGGCGCGACCGGGGTGCTCGTGCCCGTCGGAGACCCCGCGGCGCTCGCCCTGGCGCTCGGGGACCTGCTGGATGACCCCGGGCACCGGGCGGCGCTGGCCGCAGCGGGCCGGATCCGCGTCGCACCGCTGGACTGGCCGGTGGTGGCGGGGCAGGTGCTGCGGGTGTATGAGACCGCGTTCGCCGCCATTGCGAGGTGAGCGAGCTTGCGAGCTCACCATCGGGCGCGAGCATCGCGGTCGTCGCGACCCTCGCCGTGGTGCTCGTGCTCGCGGCGCTGCTCGCCGTGCGGACCGCGACCCGGCTCGACCGGCTGCACCTCCGCACCGACGCCGCGTGGGCGGCGCTGGACGGCCTGCTCGCCCAGCGTGCCGCGG
>JALYQB010000144.1 GCA_030856045.1 Actinomycetota bacterium | reverse complement strand
GCGCAGCCCGGCCATGCGCGGCTGCTCCAGCTCGAGGCGGCGGCTGCGGCCTGCTGCCGGCAGCGCCCGGCCCGTCAGCACGACCTCCTCGTGCAGCCGGCTGCCGTCCGCGCCGACCACCACGAGCCGGGCGAAGACGGCCAGCAGCAGGCCGTCGATCCCGGCCTCGGCGGGGAGATCGGCGCGCACCGCGGCCACCCGCCGCAGCACCGTCAGGTCGCCCCAGATGCCGCTGCGCAGCAGCCGGGTGCACTGCGCGACCAGGGGGTGCTCCAGGTGGGCGAGCACCACGTCGTCCCGGCCGGACGCGACCGTGGCGTCGAAGGTGAGCGGACGCGGCTCGCCGGACAGCGGATCGGCCAGCCCGGTGACCGTGCCCTGCCAGCCGGCCCGCAACGTCGGTGGCTCGATGAGGCCGCCGCCCACTACTGCCAGCGGCGGTTGGTCGGCGAGCCGCAGCGCGGTGTCCACGACGCGCCGTACGTTCGCGGGCGCCACGTGCAGCCGCTCGACGCTGCCCTGCAGCTGCTCGCGCAGCCGCCGCACCTGCTCCCGCAGGTCCTGCTCGGCAGCGAGCAACGCGGTGCTCGGGGTGGACGCGACGGCCGTCGGGTCGATGAGCACCGGCCGGCCGAGCATCCGGGCCTCCACCGCATGCGCGAGGACCGGGTTGACGCGGCCCAGGTCCTCCCGCTCGACGGCGACCTTGCGCGCCACCCGGCTCAGGAACTCGAGGTCGGCCTCGTAGGAGTGCGCGTCGGCGTCCTCCCAGCCGGCGCCGACGAAGTGCAGCACCTCGACGCGGTGGTGCTGGCCGTGCCGGTCGACGCGGCCGATCCGTTGCTCCAGCCGGTTCGGGTTGAACGGGATGTCGTAGTGGATCACCCGGTGGCAGTGCCGCTGCAGGTCGATGCCCTCGCCGGCGGCGTCCGTGGCGAGCAGGATCCGGATGGGGTCCCGGTCCGGCGCGGCCTGGAACGCCGCCTTGAGGTGCTCGCGCTTGCGGACGTCCATCCCGCCGTAGAGCAGGCCGAGCTGGTCCCCGCCGAGCCTGCGGGCGTCGAGCAGCTCGGCCAGCCAGCGCAGGGTGTCGACGTACTCGGTGAACACGATGACCCGCTCGTCCGGGCCGTCGCGGCGGATGTCGCGCAACTCGCGGACCAGTGCCTCGGCCTTGCTGTCCGCCGGATCGGCGCGGCGTCCCGTCCAGTCGAGGAGCTCGTCGAGCAGCCGCTGCCCGTCGGGCTCGACCTCGTCGCCCGCGGTGACCGTCGCCAGGAACTCGCGTTCGGCGTCCGCGCCGGTCTCGTCGTCGATCAGGTCGTCGTCCCAGCCGATGGCCTCGCCCAGCCACTCCGGCAGCACACCCGCGCCCGCGGGCGCGTGCAGCGTCTCGGCGTGCGCGGCCAGCGTGCGGGCGAAGGCACGGGGTGAGGAGAACAGCCGCTTCTTCAGCAGCAGCGCGACGAGGTCCCCTGCCCGCACCCTCGCGGTAGAGCGGCGCCGGGTGTGTAGGTAGCGTTCCAGCAGGTCATGGCAGCGCCGCTCCTCGTCGGTGTAGGTCACCTCGATGGCCCGGGTGGTGCGCCCGGGGAAGCGCGGGTTGCCGTCCTCGTCGACGATCGCGTCCTTGGTGCGACGCACCATCACCTGCGCGACGATGGCCGGGTCGGGCTCCACGCCGCGGGTGAACCGCTGTGGGTCGAGCATCGCCAGCAGTGCCTGCCACGACTCGCGGTAGCCGTTGTGCGGGGTCGCGGACAGGAAGAGGCGGTGCTGGGTGTGCTCGCGAGGCGGCGGACCGCGCCGGTCTGCAGGCTGTCGACCGCGTAACCGCCCGTCTTGCGGGGTGCCGGTGGAGCGCAGTGGTGCACCTCGTCGACGATCATCAGGTCGAAGAAACCGGGATGCCGGGTCTGCGGCGTCAGCACCTCGTCGAGCAGCCGCTGCACCCGCGGGGTCCGCAGCCACTGCAGGCTGATGATCGTGCGGGCGTGCACGGTGAACGGGTTGGCCTGCAGGCCGTGGGTGCGGCGCAGCTCGCGCAGCGCCGCGGCGTCGAGCACGGTGAAGTCGAGGCCGAACTTCTCGGCCATCTCGTCGCGCCACTTCAGCGTGAGCGAGGCGGGGCAGACCACGACGATGCGCCGCGCCCGGTGGCGCAGCAGCAGCTCCTGGGCCACCAGGCCCGCCTCGATCGTCTTGCCGAGCCCCACGTCGTCGGCGATCAGAAGGTTCACCCGCGGCATCGCCAACGCACGGGCGACCGGCTCGAGCTGGTACTCCTCGATGGTGATGCCCGACCGGAACGGGGCCTGCAGCGTGCGGGTGTCGGCGCTGGCGACGGTCCCCCAGCGCACCGCGTCGAGGAAGGCGCCGAGCTCCTGCGGGTCGTCCCAACCGTCGCGGGTCACGGCGGGCAGTTGCGTCGCGGGGACGACCTCGCGGCCGGGTTCGATCTCCCAGATGACCGACAGTTCCTCGCCCAGATCGTCGCTGACGTTGCTCAGCGTCACCAGGGTGCGCCCGGGAAGCCGGGCAGGGGACAGCTCGTCGACCGGCTGGGCACTGCGGCTCAGCCGCGAGACCACCCACTGCTGACCACGTACCCGCACCAGTTGGCCGACCTCCGGCTCGGCGGTGGTCGCGGTCATCCGCACCTTCCTTGTGGGTAGCCCTGAACCATGCTGGAGATGCGCAGGGTGGTCCGGCCCGGCTCACCCGGCCGCAGTGGCCTCGCCGTCAGGCTCCGTCGAGGGGCATGCGAGCCGCCCCCAGCGCGTCGTCGACTACGCACACCGTAACCGTGGGAGCCGTCAGGCCAACTTAGCGATCAGGCTGGCGTAGGAGGCTCCACAGAGCCTGAGCTGGAGCCGTTGCGTCACGCCGCCGAGGAAGAGTTGCGAGACGAGCCCGGAGGTCTCGACCGCGCCACCGAGGTGCTCGACGGCCGATCGCCGGCGTGCTGCAGGAAGAGTTCCGCACTGCCGAAGTTGCGCGGGTCGGATCGGTACTCGTCCAGCGGGATCTCGGAGAGCTGTCGCAGCATCCGTACGTAGCGGGCCAGCATGGCGAGCAACTCGTCGGTGCGTTCCTGGTCAACCACCGCTCAACGCTCCACGACGGGCTCGATCCCGAATCGCTCGCAGGTAGC
>JALYQB010000490.1 GCA_030856045.1 Actinomycetota bacterium | reverse complement strand
AGCTGTTCCATGTCGCTGCGGGCCTGCTCAAACAGCCCGATCGCGGCGGGGATCTGGTCGGGCATCACCGTGAAGCGGCCACCGCCCGAGCTCCCGGACGCGGGCGCTCCGGACTGCAGCGTCGGCAGCATCAAGTCCTGCAGCGTCGGGTTGGCGTCCGCCTTCGCCACCGGCCCGTCTCCGGGGACGAGCCCCAAGTCCTGCATCAGAGGAAGTCCCTGATCGTCCTCCGCCATCCCCGTCCCCTCCCGTCGCCCACCAGCGATCATCTCACCGACCCCGTCGTGACCGTCCACGGAGCCGGGGCGAACTTCACCTGGTGGACACAACGCTCCGCACAGTCAGTTCGTTACAGCCGATCAGCCGAAAGGGGTCACCTCCGTGTTGTTCGACGCGCTCAGGGTCCGCCCGGTTCCACATCGCCCCCTCACCGGGCAAGCTCCAGTCGCCGACGAGCGTCACATGGATGCTTGTCGCGGTCCCAGCACCCCCTACAATCGCGACAAGCATCCATGTCGCGGCAAAACCGGCGGCGTCAGCGGGTCCGGGCCGGCGCAGGGTCGGGATCACCCGCCTCGGCCGTCTCCGCGGAGTCGTCGCGCTCGTTCTCGATGCGCGCCTGCTCGCGGGCACCGACACCGCGCACCGGGCGCACGAACTTGTAGCCCACGTTGCGCACCGTGCCGATCAGTCCCTCGTGTTCGGGGCCGAGCTTGGCGCGCAGCCGCCGCACGTGGACGTCGACGGTGCGGGTGCCGCCGAAGAAGTCGTAGCCCCAGACCTCCTGCAGCAGCTGCGCGCGGGTGAACACCCTGCCCGCATGCTGCGCCAGGTACTTCAGCAGCTCGAACTCCTTGTAGGTCAGCTCGAGTGGGCGACGGCGCAGCCGCGCGGTGTACGTCGCGTCGTCGATCACGAGGTCCCCGAGCACCAGCGCGCCCGTGCCGCCTGCGGGGTCGGCGGCGCGGCGGGCGGCCAGCAGCCGCAGCCGCGCGTCCACCTCCGCGGGGCCCGCAGCGTGCACGAGGATCTCGTCGGCGCCCCATTCGGCGGACACCGTGACGAGCCCGCCCTCGGTCAGCACCACGACCACGGGCACGTCCAGTCCGGTGGACCCGAGCAGCCGGCACAGGCTCCGCGCCGCGGCGAGGTCGTGCCGCGCGTCGACGAGCACCGCGTCGTAGGGTCCCGCGTCCAGCAGCGCGGCCACCTCGGGAGCCGCCGGCCGCACGCCGTGCGGCAGCAGCGACAGGGCGGGCAACACCGCGTCGGCGTTCCGGTCTGTGGTCAGGAGTAGGAGTTCCATCACGTGCCTCCTCCCCGGCGGGCACGCCGCCCAGGTTTCATGGAGGATACCGGTCGTGCCGCACCCGGACGGATTTCCCGTGCGCCCAGTGACCCTCATGACCAGCGACGGCGTGCGCCTCCGCGGTGAGTACCGGCCCGCAGGCAGCGGACCGCTCGTCGTGCTGTGCCACGGCTTCACCCAGCGCCGCACGCGGCCCGCGATCCGGCGGGTGCTCGACGCTCTCACGGCCCCGGTCCTCGCGATGGACCTGCGCGGGCACGGCCGCTCCGCAGGCCGGTGCACCCTCGGCGACGAGGAGGTCCTCGACGTCGCTGCCGCGGTGGCCGAGGGCCGCAGGCTCGGCCACGACCGGATCGTCACGCTCGGCCTGTCGATGGGCGGCGCCGTTGTGCTCCGGCACGCCGCGCTGAGCGGGCCCGGCGAGCGCCCCGACGCCGTCGTCGCGGTGAGCAGCCCGTCGCGCTGGTGGATCCGCGAGACCCCGGCGATGCGCAAGGTGCACTGGGTCGTGGAGCAGCCCCATGGCCGCGTCGCCGGGCGGCTGATCGGCGTGCGCCTCGCGGGCCACTGGTACGACGGCGGCTGGGCGGTCGTCCCAGCCAGCCCGGTGGAGGTCGTGCACCGGATCGCCCCGACGCCGCTGCTGCTGGTCCACGGCCAGGACGACCACTACTTCGGGACCGAGCACGCACTCACGCTGCACCGCGCTGCGCGGCATGGGGAGCTGTGGACCGAACCCGCCATGGGCCACGGTGCCACGGGTACGTCGCCCGCTCTGGTACACCGGATCGTGGACTGGACGCGCCGTACGACCGGTGCGACGCCGAGTGAGCAGGACGGGAAAGCGGCGTGAGGAAGGTGGTCATCGTCCTCGTCGTGCTGGTCGGGCTCCTGGTCGCCACCGACTTCGGGGTGGCCGCGTCGGCGGAGTACCGGGTCTCCCAGCAGCTGCGCGACGAGTTCTCGCTGACCACCGACCCCTCCGTGCACATCACCGGGTTTCCTTTCCTCACCCAGGCCGCCGCCGGCCGCTACGACGAGATCGAGGTGGTGGCGACCGGGGTGAACGTCGGTCCGCTCACCGAGGTCGCGGTGGAGGCGACGCTCTCCGACGTCGACGCACCGCTGTCCGAGCTCATGTCCGGGTCGCTGGACTCCGTGCAGGCCGACGCGGTCGACGGCCGGGTCAGGGTGCACGACACCGACCTCGGGCGTGCCATCGGCATCGAGGACCTGCGGCTGCAGCACGCTTCGGACGAGGAGGTGGAGGAGGCGCTCGGGTCCGGCACGGTGTCGAAGTCCGACTCGGACGCCCTGGCCGCCGTCCGCATGGTCGCCACGACGGACCTCGTCGGCGTGCGCACCGAGGTCATCGTCATCGCGCTGCTGGAGCTCACCGAGAGGGTGGTGCGGGTGACGCCGACCGACGTGCGGCTCGCCACCGACGAGGTCGGGGAGGTGAGCCTGCCCGAGGCGATCCGCGAGCCGATCCTCTCGGCGTTCACGACCCAGGTGGACCCCGGCGGGCTGCCCTTCACCGTCACCCCCACCGCGGTGTACGTCGAGACGGGGTCGCTGATCGTCGAGGGCACCGCACAGGACGTCATGTTCCGCCAGGCCGGGACCGGTGTGGGGTGACCGGCTTCTGGATCGTGTTGGGCACCCTCGCGCTGGCGGTGGCCGTGGGGCTGGTGTGGCGCGCGCGGCAGGGCCAGCTGCGGGCACCCGGTGCTGCGCCCGTGCCCGCAGCCGTGCGCGAGACCGCGGTCGAGGGCTCGGTGACGCTGCTGATGCTGACAACCCCGGTGTGTGCGCGGTGCCCGCAGGCGCGGGCCGTGCTCGCCGAGGTCACCGCCGCGACGCCGGGGGTCAGAACCGCGGAGCTGGACCTGGCCGCACAGCCGGATGTCGCCGACGATCTCGGGGTGCGCTCGACCCCCACGACGCTCGCCCTCTCCGGCGCCGGGGACGAGCTGTTCCGCATCGTGGGTGTCCCGCGCAGGGCCGACCTGATCGAGGCGCTGCGGCCGCACGTCTAACAGGTGGGAACCCGTCCCGATTCCCGGGAGCGTCGGGTACTCTCGCCGCCGTGGGCTCGCTGCTGACCAAGCGCCGCGCGGTGGATCTGTGCCGCGTCGGAAGCTGCCTGTGTCGGAGGACCTGACCGGGCGGTAGCGCACGCTCCCGCCCTGATCCCGGACCCCCGTCCCCTGGTCAGGAGCTTGTGTCATGCCCCTTCCTGTTGATTCCCTCAGGTTGATCCCCTCAGGGCTGATCCTTCCCGCGCTCGGCGTCACGGCGACCGCGATGGCGCTCGGCGCGGCGTTCCTCAACGCCGCGTTCGGGTACTGCCTCGGACCGACAACCCTGTACACCACCACGCAACGAGGAGCTGCCGCATGACCCGCGAGAACGTCCTGGTGACGGCCGACTGGGCCGAGCAGAACCTGGACACCGACGGCGCCGTCTTCGTCGAGGTCGACGAGGACACCACCGCCTACGACACCGGGCACCTCCAGGGTGCCGTCAAGATCAACTGGAAGACTGAGCTGCAGGACCAGGTCGCGCGTGACGCCATCGACCGGACCGGCTTCGAGAAGCTGCTGTCCGAGAAGGGCATCGGCAACGACGACACCGTGATCCTCTACGGCGGCAACAACAACTGGTTCGCGGCGTACGCGTACTGGTACTTCAAGCTCTACGGCCACGACGACGTGAAGCTGCTCGACGGTGGCCGCAAGAAGTGGGAGCTCGACGGCCGCGAGCTGACCAAGGACGAGGTGTCGCGCCCCGCGACCGAGTACAAGGCGCAGGAGCAGGACAAGGCGATCCGCGCGTTCCGCGACGAGGTCGTCGCCGCGATCGGGGGGAAGAACCTGGTCGACGTCCGCTCGCCCGACGAGTTCTCCGGCAAGCTCCTGGCGCCGGCGCACCTCCCGCAGGAGCAGGCGCAGCGCGCGGGCCACATCCCGAGCGCGCTCAACGTCCCGTGGTCGAAGGCCGCGAACGAGGACGGCACCTTCCGCTCCGACGACGAGCTCGCGAAGCTCTACGGCGACGAGGGCCTGGACGACTCTCGCTCGACCATCGCCTACTGCCGCATCGGCGAGCGCTCCAGCCACACCTGGTTCGTACTGCACGAGCTGCTGGGGCACTCGGACGTGAAGAACTACGACGGCTCGTGGACCGAGTACGGCTCGCTCGTCGGCGTGCCGATCGAGCTCGGTGCCGGGAAGGGGAGCTCCTGATGTGCGGCGCTGGAGAGCAGACCCAGGAACTGCCCCCCGGTACGGACCTCACCAGGGAGACCGTGTTCGCGGGCAAGGTCCGGGTCGGTGGCGCGCCCGCGAGCGGCGCGTTCGTCCGGCTGCTGGACTCGACGGGTGAGTTCACCGCAGAGGTCGTCGCGTCGGCCTCCGGTGACTTCCGGTTCTTCGCCGCGCCGGGCAGCTGGACGGTGCGCGCGCTGCACCGCTCCGGCAACGGCGAGACCCCGGTCAGCGCCGATGGCCCAGGCCTGCACCCCGTCGAGGTGTCACTCGGCTGACACCGCGGCGCGAACGGCACTTTCACTGCGTCCGACGCAGTGGAAGTGCCGTTCGCTGCGTGGCGTTCAATCCCCTCGGGTCCGCGGCTTCCTGTCCTGGTGCAGACGGCGCTCGTGTACCTCGCCGACCCCGCCGACATCAAAGGCGTGCTGCGCGGTGACCCCGCGGTGTTCCACGCCGGGGAGGCGAACTTCATGGTGGGTGAGATCCTCGGCCCGACGTCGGTGGTCGGGGTCGACGACGACGCGCACCGCCGCGTCCGCGGCATGATGCTCCCGGCGTTCCACAGGGACTCCGTGCGGCGTCAGGTGGAGCAGCTGGTGGAGATCACCGCGGCGGACGTCGAGCACTGGCCGGTCGGCACCGCGTTCCCGGTGCTGCCGCGGATGCGGGCGATCACCCTCGAGGTGATCCTGCGGACGGTCATCGGGGTGCAGGACGAGCGGCGGCTCGCCGCGCTGCGCGACGCCCTCCCGCCGCTGGTGGAGATCGGATCGCTGCTGTCGCTGCTGCCCCCGCCGCGGCTGCTGCGGCACGTCGGACCATGGGGTCGCCGGGCACGGGTGCGCGCCCGCGCCCGCGGCCTGCTGCTCGACGAGATCACCCGCTGCCGCCGCGACCCGCGCCTCGCGGAGCGCACCGACGTGCTCGCGATGCTCGTGCGCAGCGTCGACGAGTCCGGCGAGTCGATGGCTGACGCCGAGCTGTGCGACCAGCTGGTCACGCTGCTGCCGGCGGGGCACGAGACCACCGCGACGGGGCTGGCCTGGACGTTCGAACGGCTGACCCGCGACGCGAACCTGCTCGCGCGGGTCGTCACCGCGGTGGACGCGGGCAACGAGGCGTTCCTCGACGCGGTCTGCAAGGAGAGCCTGCGCATCCGCCCGGTGGTGGGCGAGGTCGGGCGGGTGCTCACCGAGCCCGCCGAGGTCGGCGGATACCTGCTGCCGGCCGGGACGATGGTCCTGCCGAGCATCTCGCTCGTGCACCGGTCGTGCTACGACGACCCGGAGGAGTTCCGGCCCGAGCGGTTCACCGGCCGCACTGACCAGTCCATCTGGCTGCCGTTCGGCGGCGGGGTACGGCGCTGCCTCGGCGCGACGTTCGCCTCGGTGGAGATGCGCGTGGTGCTCACCGAGGTGCTGCGGCGCGTCGAGCTGGCGACGACCACGGAGCCGGGCGAGGCGGCCCGCGTCCGGCACGTGACCCTGGTGCCCGAGAAGGGCGCGGTCGTCACCGCGCGGGCGCGACGGTCAGTGCCCGCTCGCCGGTAGGGTCCACGCCGTGGAATGGTGCTTCACGACGCTGTGGTCCGCGGCCTACGGCGTCCACCGGTTCGCGACCGGTGACCGGTGAGCGAGCCCGGCAGCGGTGACGAGGCGCTGCGTGCCGCGCAGGAGCGCGCCTCCGCCACCCGCGACGTCAATCTCCCGGACTTCGGCGACCTGCCCATCCGCGCCGACACCGCGAACCTGCGGGAGGGCCCGGAGCTGCATTCCGACTGCCTGATGCTGCTGCCCCTCGTCGGGGTGTGGCGGGGTGAGGGCGAGATCGTCTACCCGACGATCGACGGGCCGTACCGGTTCGGGCAGCAGATCGTGTTCGCCCACGACGGAAGGCCGTTCCTTCGTTACGAGTCCCGCGCGTGGCTGCTCGACGCCGAGGGCAACGTTCTCCGGGCCGCAGCGCGGGAGTCGGGATGGTGGCGGCCGAAACCCGACGACACCGTCGAGGTGCTGCTGACCCACGCCACCGGGATCGTCGAGGTCTACTACGGCAAGCCGCTGTCCGCGACGTCCTGGGAGATCGCCACCGACGCCGTCGTGCGCACCGCTACGGCCAAGGAGGTCACCGGTGCGCAGCGGCTCTACGGAGTGGTCGAGGGTGCACTCGCCTACGTCGACGAGCGGGCGATGGTCGGTCAGCCGCTGCAGCCGCACCTGTCCGCCCGGTTGCAGCGCGTCGCCGGCTGACGCCGCCCACGCCACCACCCTCGCGCACCGCGGCGAGATACTTGCCGGCAGCGGACAGCAGAAAGCCCCCGGAGTTCCCGCCGCTGGTGTGCGGCGGGCCCGAGCGGGACCACTGCTCGGGGTGCCCCGGGGGCCCGGTGACTGCCTTGGATTCGCCAGGCCGCCTCTCACGAGGGAGGTGGCTCTTCCACGGCCGTCGGCGGCGTTAGCCGGCAGCCACCTCACGAGTCCGATAGCCGTTCAAGACTTGGACCACCTCCTTTCACGTGTACCGCCACGGTATCCACGGCGGTGCGCTTCCGGCAATGTGAATGGGGTGGCTAGCGTCACCCTTCGTGCGACTGCTCCCGTATGGCCCGGATGCGCTGCTGGTCGAAGTCGGCACGCTCGACGAGGTCGGCGCCGTGCGCGCCGGCGTGCAGGCGGCCGCGCTGCCCGAGGTCGTGGAGCTGGTGCCCGCGGCGCGCACGGTGCTCGTCGCGGTGCGCCCCGGTGCCGGACTGGACGGCGTGCGGGGTGTCCTCTCCGACGTCGACCTCGCCGCGGTCCCGGACCGCGGCGGCCGGTCGGTGACGTTGCCGGTCCGCTACGACGGCCCCGACTTGTCACTCGTCGCGGAGACCGCGGGGTGCAGCGTCCAGGACGTGGTGTCGCTGCACTCGTCGGCGACGTACACCGTGGCGTTCAACGGGTTCGCCCCCGGGTTCGGCTACCTCACCGGACTGCCTCCCGAGCTCCAGCAGCCACGGCTGGAGCGGCCCCGCGAGCGCGTCCCCGCCGGGGCCGTGGGCATCGCGGGGGAGTTCACCGGCGCCTACCCGCGGCCCTCACCGGGAGGCTGGCGGCTGGTGGGAACCACGGACGCGGAGCTGTTCGACCCGCGCCGGGAGCCGCCCGCGCTGCTGCAGCCCGGCGACGAGGTGCGGATCGAGGTGGTCTCGTGACCCTCACCGCGCTGCGGCGGGTGACGGTGCTGCGCACGGGGCCGCAGGCGCTGGTCACCGACCTCGGGCGGCCGGGGCACGCGCACCTCGGCGTCCCCCCGTCC
>JALYQB010000356.1 GCA_030856045.1 Actinomycetota bacterium | reverse complement strand
TGGTCAAGAACAAGCTGGCGGCTCCCTTCAAGCAAGCGGAGTTCGACATTGTGTACGGCCACGGGATCAGCCGAGAAGGGTCGCTGATCGACGTGGGCGTGGAGCAGGGCATCGTCCGCAAGTCGGGCGCCTGGTACACGTACGAGGGCGACCAGCTCGGGCAGGGCAAGGAAAACGCCCGTCGGTTCATGGCCGAGAACCCCGACATCGCCGCCGAGGTCGAGAAGCGGATCAAGGAGAAGCTCGGCATCGGCGCCAAGGTCGACGACGACCAGACGGTGCCGGCACCGATCGACTTCTGAGGGAATGCTCGCCGTGACCCCAGACAGCCCCGCGGAGGCCACCGATCCCGCCGCGGCCGCACGGACGATCTGCCTGCGGCTGCTCACCGTGCGGTCGCGGAGCCGGGCGGAGCTCGCCGCCGCATTGCGCCGCAAGGGCATTCCCGACGACGTCGCCGGGTCGGTGCTCGACCGGCTCGACGACGTCGGTCTCGTGGACGACGCCGCGTTCGCAGAGCTGACGGTGCACTCCGCGCACACCTACCGCGGGTTGGGCAGGAGAGCGCTCGGGGCCGAACTGCGCAAGCGCGGCGTTCCTGACGAGATCGCCCGCGACGCGGTCGCCGCGGTGGCGCCGGCGGACGAGGAGCGGCGGGCACGGGAGCTCGTGCAGCGAAGGCTCCGCAGCACGACCGTGTCCGACGAGGCCACCGTCGTCCGCCGGATCGTGGGGATGCTGGCCCGCAAGGGCTACCCGGAGGGGTTGGCGTTCCGGGTCGTGCGGGAGGAGGTTCGGGCGGTGACCGGCATGGACCCGCCGCTGCCGGACCCCGGCTGATGCGCTGAAGTTCCGGCCCGCTCCACGATCTCCACACCCGCGGGCAGCGTGCCGCGTGCGTGCGCGTCGTCGATCAGCCCGAGCAGCGTGGCCCGGAAGGCCTCGGCGGCCCGCGGCGGGCGGACGTCGCTGCGGTGGGCCAGCGCGATCGTCCGTATCGGCCGCGGGGCGACGAACGACACCCCGCGCAGCTTCGGGCGGCTCGGCAGCACCATGCTCGGCACCACCGCCACCCCGAGGCCCGCCTCGACGAAGCTGAGCACCGCGTCCATCTCACCGCCCTCGATGGCGAAGCGCGGGGTGAAACCGGCGCGCTGGCATTCGGCGAGGGTCATCGCCCGCAGGTCGTAGCCGTCGCGGAACATCACCAGAGCGCGGTGCTCCAGGTCCGCGACCCGAATCGAGACCAGGCCCGGCTCGGCGTCGCAGGGGACCGCCACCGTCAGCTCCTCGCGCAGGATCGCCACCGCGTCCAGCACCGGGTCTCCCCGCTGCAGCGGGGATGTGATCACCGCGAGGTCCAGCGCCCCCTCTGCGATCTGCCGCACCAGGTCCCGCGACCCGCTCTCGTCCACGATGAGCTCGATACCGGGGTAGGTGGAGCGGAAGCGGACCAGCGCGTCGGCGAGCAGCCCGGTGCACAGGCTGGGCGTCGCGCCGAGCCGCAGCCGCCCGGAACGGAGTTCCGCCAGCTCGTGGACCTGCAGCCGCGCGGTCTCCACGTCGGCGAGGATTCGCTTCGCGAGGGGAAGTAGGACCTCGCCGGCCGGGGTGAGGGTCACGTTGCCCCGCGCGCGGTGGAACAGCTCGCTGCCCAGCTCGGCCTCCAGGTTCTGAATCTGCTTCGACAGCGAAGGCTGCGCGACGTGCGCGTGTTCGGCGGCCCGGGTGAAGTGGCGCGCCCGCGCGACGGCGAGGAAGTAGACCAGTTGCTGAAGCTGCACGACGATAGCTTAACACTATCAAGACCAGCGCTTACCTGTGTTGGACCTGTGATGGGGTCCGCGCATACCGTGTGGTTGTCGACGGTGGATCGTCCGGCCGTCGTACGCGCAGGCCCCACCGCGATCCGACACTGGCACGCGCCACCGACCCGAATCGACGACGATGACCACCACATCACCGGCCCCGTCGACAGGGGCCGCCGCCTCCGGTCGAACAGCCCTCTCCGCCCGCACCCTCCGCACGGACCGCTGGTGGCTCTCGCCCCTGGTGACCGCCGTCGTACTCGGGGTGTTCATCGCGTACACGACGGTGCGCATCTTCATGCGGGACCACTACTGGGTCGACGAGTACCGATATCTGACACCGCTGTACTCGCCGTGCCTCTCGGACTCGTGCGTTCCGGGGTCCTCCCACTTCGGGACGCCGCTGCCGGAGTTTCCGCTGGCGCTGCCGCTGCCCTTGCTGATCTTCCCGATCATCGGCGGCTTCCGCCTCACCTGCTACTACTACCGCAAGGCCGGCTACCGGGCGTTCCTGCTCTCGCCCCCGGGGTGCGCGGTGAAGGAGCCGGGCAAGTCGTACCAGGGTGAGAGTGGGTTGCCGCTCATCCTGCAGAACTCGCACCGGTACTTCTTCTACCTGGCCAGCCTGCTGCTGCTGATCAATACCTATGACGCCGTGCTGGCGTTCCTGCCCTCCGGCGGCGGGTTCCGGGTCGGGATCGGGTCGCTGCTCCTGCTCGCAATGGTGAGCTCGCTGTGGCTCTACTCGCTGTCCTGCCACGCCTGCCGGCACGTCGTCGGGGGCCGGCTCAAGCACTTCTCCAAGCACCCCGTGCAGTACTGGTTCTGGACGCAGGTGTCCAAGCTCAATGCCCGGCACATGCAGTTCGCCTGGGTCTCGCTGCTGCTCGTGATGGCCGCCGACTTCTACATCCTCAGCGTGGCGGCGGACTGGATCCCTGACGTGGCCCTGATCGAGGTGGGAACGAACTCATGATCGACATCGAGCGGCACTCCTACGACGTCGTGGTGATCGGCGCGGGCGGGGCAGGGCTCCGCGCGGCGATCGAGGCCCGCGAGCTGGGTAAGCGCACCGCGATCATCAGCAAGTCCTTGTTCGGCAAGGCCCACACCGTGATGGCCGAGGGCGGCATCGCAGCGTCCATGGGCAATGTCAACTCCCGGGACAACTGGCAGGTGCACTTCCGCGACACGATGCGGGGCGGCAAGTTCCTCAACAACTGGCGGATGGCCGAGCTGCATGCGCAGGAGGCGCCGCAGCGGGTGTGGGAGCTGGAGACCTACGGGGCCCTGTTCGACCGCACCAAGGACGGCAAGATCAGCCAGCGCAACTTCGGTGGGCACGAGTACCCGCGGCTCGCGCATGTCGGCGACCGTACCGGCCTGGAGCTGATCCGCACCCTGCAGCAGAAGATCGTGTCGCTGCAGCAGGAGGACTACGCGAAGCACGGCGACTACGAGGCCAACCTCACGGTGTTCGCCGAGTGCACCATCACCGACCTGTTCAAGGACGGCTCGGACGACGGGTCCGCGATCTCGGGCGCATTCGGCTACTGGCGCGAGACCGGGAACCTCATCCGGTTCGATGCGCCGGCGGTCGTCCTCGCGACCGGCGGCATCGGCAAGTCATTCAAGGTGACCAGCAACTCGTGGGAGTACACCGGCGACGGCCACGCACTCGCACTGCGCACCGGCGCGTCGCTCGTCAACATGGAGTTCGTGCAGTTCCACCCGACCGGCATGGTGTGGCCGCCGTCGGTCAAGGGCATCCTCGTCACCGAGTCGGTGCGCGGCGACGGCGGCGTCCTGCGCAACTCCGAGGGCGAGCGGTTCATGTTCGACTACGTCCCGGACGTGTTCAAGGACAAGTACGCGACCACCGAGGAGGAGGGCGACCGCTGGTATACCGACGCAGACAACAACCGCCGTCCTCCTGAGCTCCTGCCGCGGGACGAGGTGGCCCGCGCGATCAACTCCGAGGTGAAAGCCGGGCGCGGCTCACCCCACGGCGGTGTGTTTCTCGACATCGCGAGCCGGCTGCCCGCTGAGGACGTCCGTCGCAAGCTGCCGTCGATGTATCACCAGTTCAAGGAGCTCGCGGACGTCGACATCACCGCGGAGGCCATGGAGGTCGGTCCCACCTGCCATTACGTGATGGGCGGGGTGCAGGTCGACCCGGACACCGCGGCGTCGTCCGTCCCCGGGCTCTTCGCGGCGGGCGAGGTCGCCGGCGGGATGCACGGCTCCAACCGGCTCGGCGGTAACTCGCTGTCCGATCTGCTGGTGTTCGGGCGGCGCGCCGGCTCGGGCGCCACGTCCTATCTCGACTCCCTCGGTGGACGCCGCCCTGCGGTGCACGACGCGGACGTCGAGGTGGCGGCGGAGCGGGCCATCGCGCCCTTCGGCGACGGCTCGCGCGAAGCCTCGGAGAACGCGTACACCGTGCACGCCGAGCTTCAGCAGGCCATGAACGACCTCGTCGGCATCATCCGCAAGGCCGACGAGATGGAGCAGGCGCTCAAGAAGCTCGACGAGCTGCGCCGCCGCGCCGAGCAGGTCGTCGTCGAGGGCCAGCGGCCGTTCAATCCGGGCTGGCACCTCGCGCTTGACCTGCGCAACATGCTGACGGTGAGCGAGTGCGTCGCGAAGGCGGCGCTGGAGCGCACCGAGAGTCGCGGCGGCCATACCCGGGACGACTTCCCGGTGATGGAGGCCGACTGGCGGCACGTCCTGCTCGTCTGCACGCAGGACGCCGACGGCATCGACGTCGCCCGCGAGGAGCAGGTTTCGCTGCGCGGTGACCTCCTCGAGCTGTTCGAGCGCGACGAGCTGAGCAAGTACTTCACCGATGCGGAGCTCCCGGAAGGGGCGGTCTGAGATGGGTTATCAGCAGCACTTCCGGGTGTGGCGGGGCGACACCGGTGGCGGTGACTTCGTCGGGTACGACGTCGAGGTGAACGAGGGCGAGGTCGTCCTCGACATCATTCACCGCCTGCAGGCAACCCAGGCGCCGGACCTCGCGGTGCGGTGGAACTGCAAGGCGGGCAAGTGTGGGTCGTGCAGCGCGGAGATCAACGGGCGGCCTCGCCTGCTCTGCATGACCCGGATGTCCACACTGGACCCGTCCTCGACGGTGACGGTGACGCCGATGCGGACGTTCCCGGTGATCCGGGACCTCGTGACGGACGTGTCGTACAACTACCGGAAGGCGCGCGAGGTGCCGGCGTTCGTGCCGCCGAAGGAGCTGCAGCCCGGTGACTACCGGATGCAGCAGGTCGATGTCGAGCGGTCGCAGGAGTTCCGCAAGTGCATCGAGTGCTTCCTGTGTCAGGACACCTGCCACGTCATCCGTGACCACGAGGAGAACAAGGAG
>JALYQB010000353.1 GCA_030856045.1 Actinomycetota bacterium | reverse complement strand
ACTCGGCTGACTACCTGTCGCAGGTCAGTTCAACATGTAGGTCCTTCCTCTCGCCTCCACACAACATATAGGGATACCACCGCGCCCCCTACCTTGATGATCATAGATTGCTTGACTCAACGACACGGCGCGTTTCCGGAGGTCTGAGACCCGCTGAACGAGACCGACAAGCAACTGCGCGAGGACTTCTGCGAAGACGTGCTCTCGCAGATGTGCGACGAGTTCCGGCTCCGACGCGGCGCGGTGCTGCGGTGGGTGCGCGGCTGGTATGCCGAGCAGCAGATCACAGACCTGCCCGCGGCAGTGGCCACACTGCCGCCGATCAACCGCGGCGACTACCAGTAGTTCCCCAGTCAGGAACCGCGACACCGGCAGTGTCGTCATCGTGCCACGGCGTCGGGGAGACCATCACCGTCCTAGTACGCTGGCACGACGGCGGCACCTTGAGACAACGACACCTGGGACGTCGCGTAAGTGCACTGGACGATGTCCGACATCTCCCGGCCCGGATGAAGACGACGCCGACGCAGGTCGCCACACTCAGGTTGAGGCCCAGCACGCTGAAGCGCTGACCGAACGCAGGCATCGACACAAGAGAGCGAGGACCGGGTCGAGCGAGCGCCAGTGCCACGGCGGCAGGATCGAACACCACCGCCAATGGCAGCGCAGTGTCAAGCATGCCGCGCACCGTGGCGGGCGAGGTGCGGCTCATTGTTCACTGGGGGTGAACTCGGCCGACACCGAATCGGTTGCGCAGTGAGTCGAGTTCCCACACCCGGCGTCGGGCGCGGCGCGCCAGGCGTGGGGTTGCGGCTTGATCGCTGTTCTGGTGCGTTCGACGACACGGAATGTCGCGGAACGCACCAGAACAGCGATCACAGCGGTTCCGCGTGGCCCGATCCCATACCGAGGTGATCACCATCACTGCACGACGATCGGCCTTGTCCCGGTCGGTGTCTCGACGCTGCGCAGCGACAGTAACACGGTCGCCATGGGTCCCACCGCTGCGCACCTCGTGTGCCGGCAGTGCCCGCATCCTCGGACGCGATTCACGAAATGGCTCCACTTCGCGGATTGACGAGTCGCGCACCCGCGAACTGGCTCCATTTTGCGGGTGCGGAACCTTATGCGCAGTCAGCCGGTGACAGTCGTGCTCATCCTGCGGCGTGGGCTGTGACCTGTGTGCGAACCGTCCTCGCTGGTGATCACGCCCAGTCGCCACACACGGGCTTCGCGTCCGGATCTCAGCCCATCGCGACTGCGACGTACTTGGTCTCGAGGAACTCATCGATGCCGACCGAGCCACCCTCGCGCCCGAGCCCGGAGTGCTTCACGCCGCCGAACGGCGCCGCGGGGTTCGACACGATGCCCTGGTTCAGCCCGATCATGCCCGCCTCGAGGCGTTCGCAGACGCGCAGCGCACGCTGCAGGTCGCGGGTGTAGAGGTAGCTGACCAGCCCGAACGGGGTGTCGTTGGCCGCCGCGACCACCTCGTCCTCGTCGGTGAACGCGGTGATCGGCGCGACCGGGCCGAAGATCTCCTCCGATCCCATCGCCGCGTCGGTCGGCACGCCGGTCAGCACGGTGGGACGGTAGAAGTAGCCGGGGCCGTCGACGGACTCGCCGCCGACCAGCACCTGCGCTCCGCGGCCGACGGCGTCCGTGACGAGACGCTGCACCTTCTCCCGCGCCTTCGGCTCGATGAGCGGGCCGACGTCCACGCCGTCGTCCGTGCCGCGTCCCACCACCAGCGCGCCCATCCGCTCGGCGAGCCGCCGCGAGAACTCGTCGACGACGTCGGTGTGGACGTAGAATCGGTTGGCGGCCGTGCATGCCTCGCCGATGTTGCGCATCTTGGCGAGCATCGCGCCGTCCACCGCGGCGTCGAGGTCCGCGTCGGCGAAGACCAGGAACGGCGCGTTGCCGCCGAGCTCCATCGACGTGCGCAGCACCTGCTCGCTGCACTGCTCGAGCAGCCTGCGGCCCACCTCGGTCGAGCCGGTGAACGAGAGCTTGCGCGCTCGCCCGTCGCGGATCAGCGGCTCCATGACCCCGCCGGAGCTCGACGTGGTGACGACGTTGAGCACCCCGTCGGGAAGCCCGCACTCACGGAGGATCTCCGCCTGCGCGAGCATCGACAGCGGCGTCAGGCCCGCGGGCTTGATCACCATGGTGCAGCCGGCCGCGACCGCGGGACCGATCTTGCGGGAACCCATCGCAGCGGGGAAGTTCCACGGCGTGATGAGCAGGCAGGGCCCGACGGGCTGGCGCATCACGAGGAAGCGACCCTGGCCGTTCGGCGACGTGGCGAACCCGCCGTCGATGCGGACCGCCTCCTCGGCGAACCAGCGGAAGAACTCGGCGGCGTAGGCGATCTCGCCCTTGGCCTCGGCGAGCGGCTTGCCCATCTCGAGGGTCATGAGCAGGGCGAGGTCGTCGGCGCGCTCGGTGAGCAGCTCGTACGCCCGGCGCAGGATC
>JALYQB010000758.1 GCA_030856045.1 Actinomycetota bacterium | reverse complement strand
AGGCCGGACAGCGCTGAGCGTCCTCGACCCGGCGGCAGGCGAGGTCGGCCCGGCGCTGCGGGCGGGCGAGGGCGCCACCGCCGCGGTCGGGGACCGGTTCGGCCGCACCCTCGTCCTCGACACGAGGGACGGCGAGCTGCTGGTCTTCGCTGGTGACCCGCTGCTGCTGCGGCAGCGCTATCCCGTGTCCGGTTCGCCGTACGGCATCGCGTACGACGCGCGCAGGGACCTGGCGTGGGTCACGCTTCCGGCGCGCAACGAGGTCGTGGGGCTCGACGTGGCCGGCGGCGAACCCGTGGAGCGGTACCGCTTCCCGACCGTCCGGCAACCGGACTCAGTGGCGGTCGACCCCGGGAGCGGGCAGGTGTTCGTGGGGTCGGCGTCCGGCGCCGGCCTGCAGGTCGTCGATCCGGGGCAGGTGGTGGCGCGATGAACGAGGTGCGTGAGGGTGACGTCGCCGACGGGTGGGAGTACACGCCCCTGCGGCTGCCGCGGGGCGTGTCACGGGTGACTGCGACGACGCAGCTGTCCGTGCAGGCGGAGTTCGCCGGCTGGGAGCTGTCGCACCTGCGGCTCTACTCGGACGGGACCAGGACGGTCGTGTTGCGGCGGCGCCGGACGTCCGCCGCGCTGCCCGGCCTGTCGGTGTGAGACGTCCACGGAGCCCGCACCGTGGCCGGTACAGGCCCTGCGGGGTGTCGCACGAGGAGGTGTGTAGGGTCGGATCAGATCGTGCGGATCTGGTCGGCCTGCGGGCCTTTGGTGCCCTCGGTGATCTCGAACTCCACGCGCTGACTCTCCTCCAGCGAGCGGTAGCCGGTCCCCTGGATCGCCGAGAAGTGGGCGAACACGTCGGGGCCGCCACCATCCTGGGTGATGAAACCGTACCCCTTCTCCGCGTTGAACCACTTGACCGTGCCGGTCGTCATCGTCCATCTCCTTCTCGGGCCGCCTGTCCGGCCCGTACTGCCGATGTCCGGGTCGCCATCGTGATCACCGTGTCGCACCGGCGTTGCCGGCCCCGATCGACCCGGACACCACGAAACGCCTGTGGCTCGCTCCACAGGCGTCCTTGAAACCAAGACTGCTACAGGCGCAGACGGTAGCAGAACGCACGTCGTGTGGCAGTGGTCACGCGATCAGCACGACCGAGGATGCGGCCCGCCGTGGCGCTCGACCTGCCCCGCCCGCATCGTCTCGTCTCCTCAGCGCTGCCAGTCGATCGGTGGTGGCGCCTGTCCGCCCGCCGGGCCGGGGACGCCGCGGAAGCGGTACGGCGCCGCGGGTCTCCCCGGCTGCACGAACCACGCCTCGCCGGAGGCGCCGTCGGCGAGCAATGCCTCGAACGCGCCGACGACGTCGTCGGCCGTGAGCAGCGGGAAGTCGCCGAACTGCTCGCGCTGCGCGGCGAGGAGCGGGGTGTCGGCGAACCCGGGGCACAGCGCCAGGACACGGATCCCATCGACCGCCAGCGCCCCCGCAGCGGCGCGCACGTAGCCGACCACGGCGTGCTTGGTCATCGTGTAAAGCGGATCACCGGTGAGCGGCACGAGGCCCGCCAGCGACGACATCGCGACGACGGTCCCGCCCCCGGCGCGGCGCAGCGCGGGCACCGCCGCGGACAGGCCGTAGACGACGTGGTCGACGTTCACCCCGACAAGGGCCCGGTACGCAGCCACGTCGAGGTTGCCGTCGAGCCCGGTCTGCCCTCCCACGGTGCCCGCGTTGAGGAAGACCAGGTCGAGACGGCCGAGCTGGCGCTCGCTCTCCGTGACCGCGGTGGTCATCGCCTCCGGATCGCTGACGTCGGTGGCGAGCGAGATGCCGTCGACGTCCTCGGCGCGGCGGGTGACCCCGTCGGCGTCGCGGTCCACCAGGGCCAGCCGGGCGCCGCGCGCTGCGAGCCGGGCGGCCACTGCCGAGCCGATGCCCGACGCCGCGCCGGTGACCAGCGCGACCGTCCCGGTCAGGTCCCCCATCAACAGATCCGCAGGAACCGGTCGAGCACCCGCACGCCGAACTTCAGACCCTCGACCGGCACCCGCTCGTTGACGCCGTGGAACAGTGACGCGAAGTCGAGGTCCGGCGGGAGCTTCAGCGGGGAGAAGCCGAAGCAGCGCATGCCGAGCCTGCTGAACGCCTTCGCGTCCGTGCCGCCCGACAGCATGTAGGGCACGGTGCGGGCGCCGGGGTCCTCGGCGAGGATCGCGGCGTCCATCGCGCCGACGAGGTCCCCGTCGAACGTGGTCTCCACCGGCGGCAGGCTCACCACCCACTCACGGCTGATGTCGGGGCCGAGGAGGTCGTCCACCTCCCGCTCGAACGCGGCCTGCCTGCCGGGCAGCACCCGGCAGTCGACGACCGCCTCCGCGGTGGAGGGGATGACGTTGGCCTTGTAGCCGGCGGTCAGCATCGTGGGGTTGGCCGTGTCGCGCAGCGTGGCGCCGACGATGCGGGCGATACCGCCGAGCTTGCTCAGTGCCGGCTCGATGTCGTCGCCGGAGAAGTCCAGCCCCGTCTCCTCTCCTATCGCGGCGAGGAACTCCTGCACCGAGTCGGTCATGACCAGCGGGAACCGGTGCTTCCCGAGTCTGGCCACCGCGTCGCACAGCGCGGTGACGGCGTTGTCCTCGTGGACGAACGAGCCGTGCCCGGCGCGGGCCTTCGCGCGCAGCCGCATCCAGGCGATGCCCTTCTCCGCGGTCTGAATCAGGTACAGCCGACGCCCGTCGCGGCCGCTGATGGAGAAGCCGCCGACCTCGCTGATCGCCTCCGTGCAGCCCTCGAACAGCTCGGGGCGGTGCTCCACCAGCCAGTGCGAGCCCTGCAGACCGCCCGCCTCCTCGTCGGCGAGGAAGGCGAACACGAGGTCACGGGGCGGGGTGACGCCGTCGCGGGCGAACCGCCGCGCCACGGCGAGCGTCATCGC
>JALYQB010000260.1 GCA_030856045.1 Actinomycetota bacterium | reverse complement strand
CACCGAGCGCACGGACGAGTACCGGCACGAGGTCCGATCAGCAGCGTCGGCGGTGGTGAGCGCGGCCGAGGTGTACGGGAACGCGGTACGCGACTTCATCAAGTCGATCGTGTGGATTGACGATCACAGCGGTGCTCACGCGCTGCCGGAGGCGCGCGAGAGCTACACGAGATGCGGCCAGACCCACGCCGCTCTCGATAAGAAGGTCGCCGACTTCGACTTCCTTATCGATGTCGATACGATGTCGAGGGTGTGGTGTTCATGGTGCACGCCTACGGCGGGCTGGCGAACATGAACCTATTCATGATTCGACCGTGGGACTTGCACGCGTTCGAGACCGAAGACCAGCTCGATGAGGCGATTGAGCGGGTTCGCGCGCATACCAGATTGCTTAAGGAGTCGATCCCACGATTTCGCGAGAGCGTGAAGCAGTACGCTCCACACACCATCGTGGGCGAGCACCGTCGGCGAGCGCGCCTTCTCTGTCCGCTCACGGCGATCTGGCACTGGCTGGTGGCGCAGCGCCGGAAGAACCTCCCGGCACCAACCGCGACGAACCCACCGGCCGAGTAGCCATCAACCGCCCGGATTGCCCACTGCTGTCAGCGTGTCGATCCCAGTCAGGTGAGCCGAGGTCACCGATGCTCCGTCGGTGGACCCGAACGTGTGGATTTCTGTCGTCCCCGCGCTGGCCGCGCTCGTCGGTGTTGCTCTAGACTCTGAGCGGACGTACCGTGCTGCGGCATTCGAAGATTGTCCGTGAAGACGAGTATCGCAAGGAAGTACGAGGCCAGGCCTCCCTGCTGGTGTCGTCTGCTCGGCAGTTTCAGACCGTCGCCCATGCAGGCGCTTCGAGTGCTGACCACCGCGATGATCAATATCGATCGATCGACCGACCCAGGAGCGGGTGCTCTCATCCGCTGGTGTGCACCAAGCCCTCGACGCTCTCCACGCAGCGGAAAGGGAACTGAGCGAGCGCGGCGAAGATCTGATCACGCTGGCCGTCGACCGCGATGTGGCCTCTGCTGTTAGTGGTGTCACCGATCTCGCCTCGAAGTCATACCGTGGACTCGCCATGGTCGCGATTAAAGAGGCTCACGAGATCGCCGTGCCCGAGACGCAAGAGACTATGGATGAAGTCGACGCTTGGCTTACCGAATTGGACGGCGCGTATTTGATCGTTCGGCTGGTGATTCAGGACTCATTCGCTCATACGATCGTTGAAGACAAGACCGGCGAACGCGGGCATCTCAGACTGCTCAGATGGCTCGCCAAGCGCAGCTGAGCACCTTCCTGTTACGGATTAGCACCTGGAGTCGAATCGAGTAACACCAAGGGGCGGGCCGGGACTTGAGTTACTCTTCCTGGGACTACTCGCCGCCCCGGGTCTCCCGCTGAGCACCCTGGATGCTTTTGAGCGCGGCCGTCTGTAGATTTACTCAACGGGTAGCATCGTGTTGACTACCTCGGCGAGACGCCGGTCGTTACCCATGACTCCGACGCCGGGCAGGCGCCACGTCCGGGAACGGCACCCGCCCTTCCCCGGGCCAGAGGGATTGGCGGGTGTCTTGCATTCAGGAATCAGTGGCGCCGCCGCTGCGGAGGCACAAGCACGGGAGGCCGAGGAGCCGGCATGAGCAGCGGATCGAGGGTCAATAAGCAAGCCGCGCACGAGGCACCGCGAGGCGCTGTGTCCACCCGGGCAGCGAGCGGCATGACGTGACCGCACTGTGCGAGCAGGAATCCAAGGGTCCCATCGTCGGCCAGCAGGTGGGCTCGGAAGTCCACCGGTGAGTGCGCCCAGAGTTCCGTCATCGGGTGCCTCCAGCCTCCATGCTCGACCACCCTGGATCGCCACCGTCATCGACCAGTCGGGAGTTCTTGGCCGACCGCGTAGGCGCAGATGGCACAGAGCGGCATCTCCGGTGCGGTGACCCGCACCAGGGCCCCGGCGGCGCTGTGTGCGTGCAGCGGGCCTCTGCGTAACCCGTCTGCGCGGCCTCGGCTATCACCGACACGGCGAAGGCGTGGTGGACACCGTCGTACGGGCTCTTCGCCCAGATCACGGCGATCATGCTGCGTGGCGGGGTGCTCGGGACCGGTGCAGCGTCCGGCGGCCTCGCCTGCGGGCGAGCACCAGTTCTACCTGCGCCGAGAGCCAGTCGCGGAAGGTCACCCAGCGAGCGTCGAGCACAGTCGCTCCAGAGCGGTAGGACGCGACGTCCTACCGAGCGATGGTCAGGTCCGGTTCACGCCGATCCGCTGGGCGAGATCGCGCAGGGAAGTCGAGCGAGCCCTCTCGGTCGCCAGCAGATCCCGGGTGATCGAGCGCACCAACGACTGGTGCCGGATCCAGTCCGGCGACATTCCCTCGGCCGTCAGCAGCAGGGTGAGCGCCTTCGACTCCTCACCCAGCTTCGAGTGCGCGTACGCCCGATCCGCGAGGTGACGGCAGCAAGCGGCCAGCGGCAGGCCGGGGTTGGGCGGCATCCGCCGGGCGTCCGCCAGCGCAGCCGGGTAGTCCTCGGTCACCACACCGACATCGACCGTCTGCATGGCGACCTGGGACGGCCCGAACGGCGTCTGGTAGTCGGTCCGGTCAGCGCCGATCCGCTGGGCGACCTCCCCGCCGGCACCGAGCAGATCTCGCGCCTCGACGACCTGGTTCGCCCGACCGGCGGCCGTGGCAGCGGAGATCAGCAGCGAGCCGTAGGCCGAGAGCTGCGGCATGGACACCTCGCCGCTCGGCTCGATGTCTTCTGCGGTCCTGGTGGCCACTCGGGATGCCTCGTCGAAGCGACCGCCGACCATGAGCTGCCAGGCCACCGAGCCCTTCAGCGTCGCGACCAGCAGCGGGTCGTCCGACTGCTCGGCGAGGCCGACCGCACGCCGCACCGCGATGAAGGCCGCGTCCTGCTGCCGGAGGTGGGCCAGCGTGGACCCGGCGACCCAGTAGCCCTGGGCCAGGTGCTCGACCGCCTGAGCCCGGTTCGTCGCTGCGGCGTTGTGCAGCGCCGCCCGCAGCCCCGTCAGGGCCTGCGGGATCAGGTCGGTGAGCGTGTCGTACTTCCCGCTCCAGTAGGTACCCCACAGGTAGGTCACCGAGCGCTCGGCATCGCGCAGCGTCAGCGGCTCGCCCTGCACATCACCCAGCAGGTCATCGACGTCGGTCACCGCCTGGCGCAGCGCCACCACCCCGGCGTGGGGTGCGGAGTCCGGGATGGCTCGGCGCCCGAGAAGATCGCCGAGGTCTGTGTCGAGTGCTCGCGCGATCCGGTGCAGGCTGGCGATCGAGGCGGTGTTGCGCTGACCCTGCTCCAGCTTCCGGACCAGATCCGGCGAGACGTCGGCCGCCGCCGCCAGGTCGGTCTGGGTCATCAGGCCGTTGCGCAGCTCTCTTATGCGCTCGCCGATCGCTGGTGCTCCGGGAGTGGTCTCCATGCTGGGTTCCTCCGGTGTGGGCTCGCCACCACGGTAGTCCGACCAGCACCCGGGACGGACCGGCAGTCGTGGCACGCGGCGACCCCGGGACCGTACAGCGGGACGGCCATCGCGAAGTGGAGCCACTTCGCTGTCACGGGACCAGCGGAACCGCGAAGTGGAGCCACTTCGCGGTTCCACGCCGGACCTCAGAAACCCAGCGCCTCGCGGACCGCCTTGGCCGACGGCGGCACGGTGGCCCGCGGGCCGACGTGATCCTGCACCGCGTCGAGCGTCTTCAGCCCGTCACCCGTGATGAGCAGCACGGTCTCCGCGTCGGTGTCGAGCTGTCCCGTCTCGATGAGCTTCTTCGCGCACGCGACGGTCACTCCGCCGGCCGTCTCGGCGAACACGCCCTCGGTGCGGGCGAGCAGCCGAATGCCGTCGACGACCTCGACATCCGTGACGTCCTCGATGGCCCCGCCGGTGCGCCGCACCGCGTCGAGCACGTACGGACCGTCCGCCGGGGCGCCGATCGCGAGCGAGCGGGCGATGGTGTCCGGCCGGACCGGCTGCACCACGTCGCGGCCCGCCTTGAACGCGGCCGAGACGGGAGAGCACCCCGTCGCCTGCGCGCCGAACACCCGGTAGGGCGACGGCTGCACGAGCCCGAGCTCACCGAACTCCCGGAACCCCTTGTCCACCTTGGTCAACTGCGAGCCCGACGCGATCGGCACCACGACCTGGTCCGGGAGCCGCCAGCCCAGCTGCTCCGCGACCTCGTAACCCAACGTCTTGGAGCCCTCGGCGTAGTAGGGGCGGACGTTGACGTTGACGAACGCCCAGTCCTCGTGCTCGGAAGCCAGCTCGGTGGCGAGCCGGTTCACGTCGTCGTAGTTGCCGTCCACCGCGATGAGGGCCCCGTCATAGACGGCGGTGGTGAGTACCTTGGCCCGCTCCAGCGACGACGGGATCAGCACCACCGACTCCCAGCCGGCCCGGGCGGCCGCGGCGGCCACCGCGTTCGCGAGGTTGCCGGTCGAGGGACACGCGAGCACCCGGAACCCGAGCTCGCGCGCCGCGGCGAGCGCCACCGCGACGACCCGGTCCTTGAACGAGTGCGTCGGGTTGCCGGTGTCGTCCTTGACCCAGAGCTTGCGCACGCCGAGCTCCGCGGCGAGCCGGTCCGCGCGGATCAGGCGCGTCATCCCCGGCTCGGTGTTCGCGTACGTGCCCACGTCGGTGGGCACCGGCAGCAGACCGCGGTACCGCCAGATCGACCGTGGACCCGCCTCGATGTCCGCGCGTGTGACCGGCCCGAACTCGTAGTCCACCTCGAGGGGGCCGAAGCACTGCATGCAGGCGAACTCGGCGGCGAGGGCGGTGCTGTGGCCGCATTCCCGGCATACCAGCTTCCGGGCCGGGCCGAGGTCGACGGCGGGGGTGGCGGGGGCGTCCAGCGTGGTCGTCATATGCGCGAGGTCCTCTCCTCATCTGTCCCGCGGGTGCGGGCCGGAGTTGGCACCGTGATCGTCGGTGGCCTCGCGTGCGGAGATGATGATCTCTCGTGCTCGACCTGGACAGGTCTCGCATACGCAGCAGCCGACGCCGGTTGCCGGGGCTTCAACGGGCCGTTCCCTCTGCCCCTCTGGATGAGCGGTATTCGGTTGTGGCACACACGGTACGTGACGCGGCGGCCACTGCGCACCACCTCCCACGATCCGGGAGGTCGCCGTCACGTCGGTGCGGGGTGCGACGATGGCGTGCATGGGCACTCCCGATGCGGGTCCGCCGCCGCTCGTGCTGGTGGTCGGCGAGGAAGAACTGCTGGTCCAGCGCGCGGTGAGGGCGGTGGTGGACGCGGCGCGGGCCGCGGACCCCCTGGCCGAGGTCCGCAGGCTGCGCGCCACCGACCTCGCGCCCGGTGAGCTCGCGGAGCTCGTGAGCCCGTCGCTGTTCGCCGAGGGTCGGGTGGTGGTCCTCGACGCCGCGCACGAGGCGGGCAAGGACACCAGCGAGGCCGTCCTCGGTTACGCCCGCGAGCCCAGCGAGGGCATCGTGCTCGTGGTGCAGCACTCCGGGGGAGGGCGCGGCAAGCCCCTCGCCGACGGGCTGCGTGCGGCCGGCGCGGCCGTCACCGAGTGCCCGAAGATCACCCGCTACGAGGACCGCGCCGCGTTCGTCCGCGAGGAGGTGCGCCGGGCGGGGAGCCGGATCACCGCCGATGCGGTGCCGGTCCTGCTCGACGCGATCGGCTCCGACCTGCGCGAGCTCGCGGCCGCGGCGACGCAGCTCGCCACCGACACCGAGGGCGCCGTCGACGAGACTGCGGTGCGCCGCTACCACCGCGGGCGCGCGGAGGTCACCGGGTTCACCGTCGCGGAGCGGGCGATGGGCGGGGACCGGTCCGGTGCGCTCGAGGCGCTGCGGTGGGCGGAACAGCTCGGTGTGGCGCACGTCCTGGTGGCCGACGCACTCGCCGACGCCGTGCGGACCGTCGCCCGCGTCAGCGCGTCAGGCCGTGGCGACCCGTACCGCATGGCGAGCCAGCTCGGGATGCCGCCGTGGAAGGTCAAGAAGGCCCTCGCGCAGGCCCGCGGGTGGGACGCCGACGGGCTCGCCGAAGCGCTGCAGCTCGTCGCCGCGGTGAACGCCGACGTCAAGGGTGTCGCGGCCGACGCCGGATACGCCCTGCAGCGCGCCGTGCTCGCGCTCTGTGCCGCTCGCCACCGGTGAGATCGGCTACCTCACCCGTCCCATCCGCTCGTACCGTCGTGGGCGCGAGCCATCGGACACCGCAGCGAGCTCAGCAGGCGGCCGCTGCGCCGCGATGACGTGGCGCAGTGCGTGGACCTGCTGGCGGCGGCCGAGACGGTGGACCGCACCGGCGAGAACATCGACGCCGACGACGTCGCCCACGAGCTGCGCCATCCCGGGGTGGCCCTCGGCCGGGACAGCATCGCGGTCCTCGACGGCGAGCGGCTCGTCGTGTTCGGGACCTCGCACCCGCGGGCGACGCACCACGCGCGCCTGTGGGGGAGCCGTGCATCCGCGGTGGCGGCGGCGCGGGATGGGCCGCGACCTGCTCGCGCGGCAGCGGGAGCGCGGCATGGCGCTGTTCGCCGCGGGGCTGCGGCGGTTTCCGCGACGCGGGGTGCGCGCGGGCCGGGCTCGGCGTCGACGCCGCCAACCCCACCGGAGCCGTGGGCCGCTACGAGCGCATCGGGTTCCACACCGTGCGCACCACCACGACGTGGGCGGAGCAGGTGGGAGCCCAGGGCCTGGCGCCGTCGCGGGTGGGTCAGAGCTGATTGGCTCGCTTCGCCATCGCCGACTTGCGGTTGGCGGCCTGGTTCGCGTGGATGACGCCCTTGCTCACGGCCTTGTCCAGCTTGCGGCCGGCGGTCTGCAGCTCGGCCTGCACCCTGGCCGTGTCACCGGCGTCGGCAGCCTCGCGGAACCGGCGGACGGCGGTTTTCAGCGACGACTTGACGGACTTGTTGCGCAGCCTGGCCTTCTCGTTGGTCTTCATGCGCTTCTGCTGCGACTTGATGTTCGCCACGGGGTGCGTCCTCGATTCCGGAGTGTGATTGCCGTGCCGCGCTGTGGTGGCTCTGCGCACGCGTGGCCGAACCGCGGGTCGCGCAGCTTCCCTCCAGGGCGGGATGCCGCACGGCACGAGCGTGAAGCCTAACAGCCGCGTATCACCACACCCGGTACGGCAGGAACTTCCCGTCGAGCCTCACCCGGCGAGGAGGCTGAGCCGCACCGTGCGGACCCGGTTGTCCCGGTTGGTGTCGACGAGGCAGACCGACTGCCACGTGCCCAGCGCCAGCTGCCCGCCGAGCACAGGCACGGTGGCGTACGGGGGCAGGAACGCGGGCAGCAGATGGTCGCGCCCGTGGCCGGGCGAGCCGTGCCGGTGGGTCCACCGGTCGTCGGCGGGCAGCAGGTCGTGCAGCACGGCGAGCAGGTCCCGCTCGCTGCCGGAACCGGTCTCCAGCACCACGAGCCCCGCGGTCGCGTGCGGTACCCACAGGTGGAGCAGACCCTCCTGGGCGTCGACGCGGGACAGGAACGCCGCACACTCGCCGGTGAGGTCGTGGACCCGCTCGGTCGACCCGGTCTCGATCCGGAGCTCCTCGCTGTGCACGGCGCCGACGCTACGGTGGCCGGGTGCTCCCCGCTGACCGGTGCGGTTCGGGCGCGCCTTGGGACCTCGGCGGCTGACGGGTCACGGCGCGCCGGGGAAGGGCACGGTGAGCAGCGGTGCGCCGCCCGTCTGCCGCCAGCGGGCGGCGCGCACCGCAGCAC
>JALYQB010000235.1 GCA_030856045.1 Actinomycetota bacterium | reverse complement strand
GTTGTTGCGTAGTGACGACCTCGAACAGCGCGATCACATCTCGATGAACCCCAGTGCGACACCGGCCTGCCGCTGGGCCTCGTCGCGGCTCGCGAGACCGAGCGAGTCACCCGGACCCAACAGTGGGACTGCGGCAAGGGAGGCGACTGCGAGATGCATCGCATCGAGCGACCGCAGGGCATGGTCACGGACGATCTCTACCGCGCGACGTTCCACCTGCTCCGGATCGGCTCGCAGTAGGGTGACCGTTCCGTCCTCTCCCGTGTCGGCCGCGAGCACGCCGAGTAAGGCGTCTATATCGCCGTGTCGCCCCGCCCGAGTGGCCCTTACCAGCGCGGACGTTACCTCAACGAGGGTCCAGGTGGCCGTCACCAGAAGGTGATCCGCACCGGCGAGCAGCGCAGCCGCATCCGCGTGTCCAGGCTCGTCGGGCAGGTATGCCCGCGCGAGCACCGACGAGTCGATGTAGGCGAGCACTCAGCGTCCGTCGGCGAGCAACTCGTCGAGAATCGGACCGATACCCCGCGTTGAGCTCAAGGCGGCCTTCCGGTCAGCAACGGGCACTGCGGGAATGGTGGAGGTAGCGAGCACCCCTAGCCGGCGAGCCCGCCCCCGCAAGGTGGCCCTGGCGTCGCCGGACTCGTCGGCCACCCCTTGTTCCAAGATCTCCGTAGCGATCGCGTTCGCTGATCGTCCGGCGCGATGTGCCCGGCCGGTGAGCCGATCGTGCAGATCGTCGGGGATCCGAAGTAACAGTTGTCGCATGAGTAGATGCTATCATTGTGGCCAAGTCATGTGATAGCGCGGCAGGCGTGAAGCGCCTGCGGTCGTGTCAAATCAGGACTCAGGTCCGGGTCGGTGGCCACGGCGATGGTCTCCTCCAGCGTCAGCTACGAACCCGAGCCAACGGCAATACCGTACGGCAATACTATACGGCTATACTCAGGGTATGGCCAAGGTGATGGTGTCGTTGCCCGACGACGTACTGGAGCGGGTGGATGCGGAGGCGCGGCGGCGCTCGACGAGCCGTAGCGCGTTGCTGACGCTCGCCGCGCGGCGCGAGCTCGACCGGCGGGATCCCGCCGTGGTGGAGGCGGCGATCGCCCGTTCCCGGGAGCGGTTCCGCACCGCGGGGGCGTTCGAGTCGGCGGACCTGGTGCGCGCCGACCGCGATGCCCGCCGGTGATCGTCGTCGTTGACACGTCGGTCGTGGTGAAGTGGTTCCACAGCGAGAACGAGGCCGAGGTCGGCGAGTCCCGAGCCATCCTCGCCGCCCACCGCGACGAGCTTCTGACTGCCCATGTCCTCGACCTCGGCGTCTACGAGCTCGGAAACGTCCTGCTCCGGGCACTGCACTGGTCGGCGGAGGACACGGCTGACCAGATCGATGACCTGGCGGTGATCTGCGGCCCACCGCTGACGCCCGCGCCGGAGTGGCGATGTGACGCTGCGACACTCGCCCACCGGCACCGGTTGACCTTCTACGACGCATTGTTCACCGCGGCCGCGCGGGCACTCGGCGCGCCGCTGGTCAGCATGGACCGTCAGCTGCTCGCCGCAGACCTGGCGGAGACACCGGCAACGTTCGCGTCGCGCGTCGGCCTCATTCCCTGAGGACAGGTGAACCGGAGTTGTTGCCTGCGCGAGCAGCGCGGCGGGTGAGCAGCCGCGCGGCCCGTCGTCGTGGAAGGCGGGTCGGCCGGCAGCGTGCGGTTGGTGATCGGTCATCGAATACCCTCTCGCGATGGGTGCGATGAGTGAGGCGCGGCTCGACGTCATGGTCGAGGAGGCCACTGTCGACTGTCACGACGAGGATGAGCAGGTCAGCGGCTTGTTCACCATGATCGAGGACAACCTCACGGTGCCGTTCGAGACACTGGTCCTGAACGTGGCTGTCACCGTGGAGAGCGTCGAGCTGACCGATGCCGGCCAGATCGTGGCTGTCTGTTGCCGCGACCAGGTGCGGCAGGCCATCTCGATCCTCGACCTACCCCTGCCGACGCCGCCGCCGGAGGGTGCGGAGTGGATCGACGCATACCGCTATTGGCTGCGATGAGCACCGGGAACGTGAACGCGAAGGGGAAGGTCGATCCGAAGGTCCAGGTCTGGCTCGAGGTACGCAGACGCCACCGGCTCTCGCATGCCCACGTGCAGATGGCACGCGAGATCGGGTTGAACCCGAAGAAGCTCGGCAAGATAGGCAACCACGACCAGGAGCCCTGGAAGCTGCCGCTGCCCGAGTTCATCGAGCAGCTGTATGTCACGAGGTTCGGCCGGGAGCGGCCCGAGGTCGTGATATCGATCGAGGAGCGGGTGCGACGAGCGGGGAAGAAGAAGGCTGCGAGGACGGCCCGCAGGACACTGCGTGCCCAGGCCACCGCAGGACCCCAGTGAGTTGATGGAGAAGTACTTCGTCCGAGTCGCCCGTGGCAGGGAGCTGCGCCGGAAGTGTCGGTCCCTCGTGGCACCGTTTGGCAGATCGACCCGAGGGAGGGACCATGACCAGCATGGGCGTCACCGCCAGCACTCCCTTCACGGTCCATGACCTTGACGGGATGCCCGATGACGGCCGCCGCTACGAACTCATCGACGGGGAGCTCCTGGTCA
>JALYQB010000224.1 GCA_030856045.1 Actinomycetota bacterium | reverse complement strand
GGCATGTCGAGCAGGCGACTGTCCGGCAGGATCCACTGGCGATCGAACGCCCGGTAGCCGACCCTGACCGGCTGCGGCCCTGGGCTGTCGTCGGCCTTCACCGAGGTTGTCGTGTTCTGGTAGGTGTCGGTGCCGGGCAGTGGCTGTTTCGTCTTGTCCAGGGTGGCATCGCGGCCCTCCTTGAACATCGCGGACTGCGTCGAAGGATCGCTCTCGCCGACGAGCGTGCTCCACCGGGTGCGGAGCGTCTGTGTGGTCGGGGCGTAGACCCAGGTGCGGGTCGGGAAGACACCGGGCGAGTACCACGGGAACACCTCGGACAGCGCCGGGCAGCTGTCCCACTGGCCGCCCGACACCGGCGTGAGCGGCGCCCGCCAACCAGAACGCACCTTCCGCCAGCCATCGTCGTCGAGGGTGACGGCGGCCAGGGCCGCGAACTTGGTTGCCTGCCGCCCTTCGAGCGCCCGGTAGCGGATCGTCGCCGGCACCTCCGTGCCGGCGTCGGGTGCCCGGACGAACAGCCCGATGGCCAGCGGCTGACGGACCCCGGGGAAGATCCGGGTCGCCACATCGGGGGTCTGGCCCTCGGGGGTGAGGTCGATGATCCACCCCTCGGATGCGTGGCGGCGCAGGTACTCGCGCATACCCGTGAACGCGGTTCCGGTGAGGTAACCCGCGGTGGAGATGAAGCACACGATCCCGGCGTCCCCGTCGGGGTCCGACGTCGTGGACTCCCACACCTTCCAGGTCGCCCAACGCCAGAAGAAGATGTAGGCGTTCTTCAGCTTGGCCTTCACCCGCTCGATGCCGGGAACGACGAAGTCCTCCAGGATCGCCCGGGCACCCGGACCGTGTTCGAGGCCCCCGTTCTCGACCCAGCCGCCCGCACCATCGGCGAGCTGCTTGTACGGCGGGTTCCCGATGACGACGGTGACGTCGGCCTTGGCCTTGACCTCGTTCGCCCTGCGACGCGACCGCGCGATGAGCTGCAGCCCAGAGCCGATCTGGGTCTGCGCCGCGTGCGGATCATCGAGGGTGTCGGTCACATAGAGGTGCATGCCACCCGGAGGTGGACTGGCACCATGGAACGCGAGGAGGTCCGTCGTGCGCAGCTCGGCCACGGCGTAGGGCCCCATCTGCAGCTCGAACCCCACAAGCCGATCCGCCACCTGCGCGACCGCCCCCGCAACGGCGCCGGGTCCGTCGACCGCAGCGGCTTGCTGCGCGGCGCGCTCCAGGATCGTGTGCAGGTACGTGCCGGTCCCCATCGCCGGGTCGACGGTCAACACGTCGGGGTCACGGAATCCCGCCGCCTTCCCGAGGCGGCTCACGAGCGCCTCCTCAGCCAACCGGACCATGTCACCGACAACCTCGCGTGGCGTGTAGTAGGACCCCGACCTCTTCCGCAGCTCGTTGTCGTACAGCTCGAGGAAGTGCTCGTAGAGATGCAGGTACGTATCGCGCCCGCCGGCCCGCACCCGCGCCCAGTCGACCGCTCCGACCACCCGCACCAGCAGATCCAGCGTGACCCGGAAGTCCGCGGCGACATCGTCGGTGAGCAGCTGCAACGCGCGCCCCATCAACGAGTGCTGATCACCCAGCTCTGCGCCGATCGCATGCAAGGCGACGCCCGTCACGGCGATCCCCTCGGTGCGGGCCAGCAGCAGCGCGAACGTCACCGCCTGCGCGTAACCGTCAGCGAAGGTCGCCTCGTCGGCCTGCGGGAACAGCAGTGCCCGCCAGTCGCGTGCGAGCCCGAGGAACGGCTGGCTGAACACGTCACCGCCGGCCTTCACTGCCCGCCGCTCGGCTACCAGCTGGTCGAGGACCTCACCCCGCAACAACCGGGTGAGCGGCGCGATCGCTCGCACCAGCGCACCGACCGAGGTGATCGGCGCAGGCTTCCAACGAAGGAAGTCCGTCAACAGGGATTCGAGCTCCGGTGGGACGCCCAGATCACGCCCGGCCTCCGCCAACCGACCCCCGGTGAGCACCACCGGCTCGCCGACCGGCTCACCACCGCGGTACAGCCGCCACTGCGTACCGTTGGTGTAGACCAGGTTGGGCAGGTCCCGCTGCCGCTCCCACTGCTCCCTGTCATGCCCGAAGAAGCGTGCCGGGTCGATGGGGCGCTCCGGTGCCTTGACCTCGACGTAACCGCTGATAGCCCCGGCCACGCTCACGCCGTAGTCCGGCCGCACCCGCCGCTCCGCGTCCCGCACCTCGTCATGGAAGACGGCGGGCACGCCCAACTGCTGCCCGACAGCGCGCAGCAACGACTCCAGCGGCGATCGGATCGCCGCTTCCCGGTCGCCCGGCCCGCCCAGCTTCGCCCGGCACTCCACACCGAACGCGCTCACCGCATCACGAAGCCACGCCGGGACCTCTACCTGCACACACCCTCCCCATGATCAAGCAGTCTTTCGACGCACCCTACCGACGCGCACCGACACGATCGGCGACCCGGAGACCGAACGATCCGCGTGGCGTGGCGGTACGCGCCGCATCGCGATGTGTTTGAACTGACGGGTGGCCATGGTTGTGGCGCCCCATCCTGGTACCCGGAACCGGGACCGGTCCTACACGTGCCTACCCCGCGACATGCACAGGGTGTAGCGGGGCTACGTGCACCCTGGGGCCGGGCTGGGGAGCCGTTCCCGGCCTTCACCATGGGCTCAGTGCACCGCGCAACGTGGCCACAGGATCGCTGCTCCGCAGTCGGCGCTGGGTGACCTGCGAAGCGCTGGAAATGCAGCTGAGCTGCTCACCATCGAGGTCGATGACGAAGCGGAGGCGACGGTCGCGGTGGCGATCCTGGAGCGAAGCGTCGATGAGCGCACCGCCGTCATATCCCGGGAGCCGGCATCGTGTATCGCTGTGGTCGGTGCTGGCCCGTCTGGCCAGGCGCGATCCGCACCAAGTCCAGTCTCGGGATCACAGCAAGTCACCGTTTGCCTTTGTGAGGCTACCGACAGTTTCGGCCACGATCAGCGACTAAGCGGCTGAGAGACGTTCTGATACGACTGTGGTTGACCGGCTCTTCGTGAAACGCGGCGCTGGCAAGCATCCGTCGGTGCGACGTGCAGCCGAGCGGCGTACGTGATCGCCCGGTCGTACACAGCGACCACACGGGATGCCTCGCCTGGCCCGCCAGCCGAAAGATCACGTCGTCATTCATTACGCTCTACCGGTTCGAGATCGGTGAACCGGGCGGATCGCGCAGCGCGGTACGCACCGCGGCGAAGATGTCGATCTCCCGGCACAGCCGGGTGGTGTTCGCCTCGGGCGGGTGGACCCAGGTGACCGGCCCGCAGGGGGTGACCGTGGGTGGTAGCGGCAGTGTCCCGATGGCCGTGTGCACCTGCGGCGGCCACGGCAACGGCACCTCGTATGGTTCCCCGGCCGGCATCACGTGGTGCTCGGGTTGATAGGGGTGGGTCAGCACTGGTGCCGGACACCGGCGGGTGATCAGGATCGCCTGGGCGATGGTGGCCAGACCGGTCGGGATGATCAGCGCTACCGTCGCGTCCAGGCTTAGCCATCTCTGGTCGCGGCGCTGGGTCACCGGCCAGCCGCGCAAACCCGGGTCGCCGGTCGCCGCCGTGACCGGGGGGTTGTCCCGGCCGTTGCCGTCGGGGTGTGACCCGGGCAGGCCCGCGGGCGTGGTGGGTGCGGCGGTGGTGCGCAGCAGCAGGCACAGGGTGCAGGGCATACCGGTTCCCGGCGGTACCGTCTCGATCTGCTCGAGAGCCAGCAACGCGCCGCACAGCGCGCTCACCGCCCCGGAGGTGATCGGGCCGGGGTGGGCCACCATGTGGACCGTGCGTGCCGTCTCGCCGGTCACGCCGGGTCGGTAGCGGGCCGGCACCACCGGGCGCACGTCCACCGTGGTCACCTCTTCTCCGTGGTCATCGCGTTGTTGTTGTCGGGTGGATGAGCCACGGCGGGGCCAGGGGTGCGGGGCGTTCCCGGCCCCGCCGTGGTTGGGGCCCGGTCGCCGCGCGCGGTGTGCCGCAGGGGGATGCGGCAACGCGACGACCGGGGCTTGCGGGGCGGTGAGCGGTGGTGCCACGGCCACCGCCGCAGCGCCGCTTACGCCTGCGATGACGCGCATCCGGCGCTCACCGGGGACGGTCTGTCCATGGTCAGCGGCGCGTGCCCGTCCGGTGGTGCACGGCGAGGCCGGGGGCTTGGGGAGTCCACCCCGGCCCCGCCGTGGCGTGGGCCTGCCGTCCCGCGCCCGTGGGTCGACGGGCGTGGCGGCCGGTTGCGCGTCGCTCGCGAGTTGTTCGAGCACCACAGGGACGGGCTGGTGCACATAGAACCGGACCGCGAGGAGCACCCGGCAGACCCGACGCCGACGCCCCCGGAGCCGAGCCCGGCCAGCAGATCGCCACGCAACGCCTCACGCAGTAACCCATAACTGGTCTGGTGCACGCTCATGCTCATGCTGGACCTGCCTGTCCTCACATCGATCCTTCGTGCACAGTCCTGGCCGGGGCGCTGTCCAGATGGCTGCGCCTACACTCGCCGAGATGCCTGAGAAGCCGTCTCGACGCATCGCCGCTGATCGTCACCCAACACTGCAAGGGTGGCTCCTTCGTCCGGCCGAGCGTGCCCGGCACGAACGCCGAGGATCGCCTCGACGAGCCGCGCCGGACGCTCGAACAGCTCCCGGCGCACGTAAGTGCCATCGAGCGACGGTTGTCGGATCGATGACCGTCCGCCCAGTGGGCTTCGGTCGGGCTCGTGTTGCTGTGCTCACGTCACTGAGCATCGGCTGTTCTACCCTACCGCGTCCAAGGCCATGTAGTCCTATTAAGGCTGGATTCATGACCAGCCGGCATACCGCCCCGACAACACCTGAGGAGTGTTCGTGAGTACAAACTCGGGGTGGCTTTCGTCTCGGTCGGGAACTCCGTTCGAGCTGGATACAGGACTACTCTCGGAAGTCCTGAGAGAGCACCGCCGGGCGCACGGGATCAGCCAGGCTGATCTGGCACAGCTCCTCAACATGGACCAGTCATATGTATCGAAGATCGAAACAGGGCAGCGGCACGTACGGGACCTCGAAGTCCTCCTTGGGATAGCGCATGAACTCAGCATTCCTCCGCGCCGACTCGGTATAGCGGATGAAATGCTCCGCCCCCTCCCGGCGCCCTCGACGGTGGTACTGGTCGGGGCCCCGGACATCGTGCAGCGTAGCCAGGAAGACTGGTGCCGCAGAAGACGGGACCTCAACCGTCGGCGTAATAGGCTTGCCCGAGAAGCAGTCCGGCTCTACCGGCGGGATTTCCACATCGGCGGCGCCCCATTCATCGCACCCCCTGCCTGGATGCCGACAGCGCCCGTTCGTCTTGAATCCGTCCACCTCGAATGGGAGGACAACGCTACCGGTATCGAGGTGGACGGCACCGAACCAGAGGCCGCCGCCGTACTGCCCCTCCGTGCACCGGGTCGACGATTCGACCGGTACACGTCGGCAATCCGATATCTTGACCGGCCGTCGCTCTTCGAGAATCGGCCGAGCTACCGGCTGCTCGAGGTGGACATGTCGCCGAGCGAATCTCGGCTGTCATGTGGCCTAGCGACATACTTCGATAAGCTCGACCTCTCAGAGGGTATCGCACACGAGCTTGCTGTGTCGGATAGCGGAAAGAACACGAACACTCACGCTCCGCCAGACTGGGCGGAGCTGCCACTTCGCGCGCTCATCGGCGACCCGTTCGACCTAAGACGGCGGGCGGTCATGCCGGCCATCGAGACTCTGACGCTACGGCGGGATAGGCGTACGGGTGCTGGTACGTTCCTCCTTCATTGGCGCGATCCGGCGAAGGTCGCAACCGCTGCGGGAATCTATGGGCTGATCCCTGCCGGAGAGTTTCAGCCGTCGAGTATCGCTTCTCGGGACCGGGAGAATGACTTCGACCTGTGGCGCAACATGGTACGCGAGTACTCCGAAGAACTTCTAGGAGACCCTGAGCGCGACGGTAGCCAGGGTCAGCCACTCGACTACGACAACTGGCCACTCTACCGATCGCTCGAATCAGCTCGGCAGGATGAGCGCGTGCGCGCTTACTGTCTCGGAGTCGGACTTGACACGCTCACGCTGACGGCAACCGTGCTGACCGTCGTCGTCATGGACGATGACGTATTCGACTCGTTATTCGGGGACACTGTGCGGATCAACTCGGAAGGCGTGCTCGTCGCCACTGCGGAGTCATCGAAGGTATCGGACGGTGTCCCGTTCACGGAGGCCAACGTTCGGCGGCTGCTGGCTGATGAGCCGTTGGCCTCGCCGGCCGCCTGCATTTTGTCGCGCTCGTGGCGCTTCCGATCTGGCCTGCTGCCTCAACAGGGCTCGTGCTAAGGTGACGCCCTCGGACAGCACAGGTCGGGAGGATACTGTAACTGCTTAGCTGGTGTCGGTGGTAGCCAGGGATGACCGGCGAGAGCGATGCGGAGGGCGCCCAGCGTGTTGATGCTGTTCCTGCGGGTGGTGGACAGGTAGGAACGGATGTGGCAGAGCGTTGGGCGCCGGGTAGGGTGCGCCAGCCGCCAGAGATCCGAGTAGCTGTTCTGGTGACAAGTGGAATTATTGAGCACCTCCGACAGGCGGCGGATAATTTAGTCGAGATCGAGGGCTGATCCGAAACAATGGACCTACGTACCGCCGTCCTCCTGGTCGTCGACGTACAGAACGGATTTGTTACCGAGGACACTGAACACGTCGTGCCCGCGATTCAAGACCTCACTGCAAGATGGGATCAAGCCGACGGTACCACAATTTACTCCCGCTACTTCAACTACCCGGGATCACCCTTCGAACGTCTCATGAACTGGCGGCAACTGTACCGCCCTCCAGACACCGATATCGTGCCGGAATTAACTCTCGGTGCTCAGCGCTCTACAGTCATCGACAAAGAAACGTACAGCGCATTCACAGACGACTTCGTCTCACTTGTCAGGCGCTGCGGATGGACAGACATCGTTGTGTGTGGCATAGACACCGATCTATGTGTTCTGACAACGGTGTTCGATGCCTTCGGCAGTGGTATCACGCCCTGGATCGTTACGGATTGTTCGGCGAGCACAGGGGGCCTCGCCGTCCACGATGCCGCACTACTTATTATGGGTCGAGGCGTAGGAGAAGAACGTCTCGTGGCCGCCGAGGAATTGCTTACAAAGATCAGTCTACGATAATGTCGAGCTAACTGGGAAGTGATCGCTCAAAGTCGGTCGGTGGGATCCAGGCTCAGGTCGACAACTGCCAGGACGCCCCGTTCCGGATGTCGATCCATAGGCGTTGGTGGTCGGGGGTAGCGGTGAGGCCGAGTCTGGCCAATCGGGCTTGTCATGCTGCAGCCACACCTCGCGGGCCTGCTCAACCTTTTCCCATAGTGCCCATCGGCTGGTGAACCTACCTTCCTGCCGGACGGGTACCGGTACAGCAGAACGAGGCTGCCCGCGTTCGAGGCCACTCTGAGGTCGACGCCGCTAAGTTAGAGTGCTGACCTGGGAACGGTGGGCGGTGGAGTATGGATTTGCTCTAGCGGAGGAATTGCGAGTTCCGGGTAGGGTGATGTGATACCTCGGGTCGTTTCGGCGACTCTGCGGGCGGATGACACGCGCGTGGATATGGTTGAGAATGACCTTTCCTCGGGATCTGGTGGACGAGGTGGTGAACGAGACGGGCGCCGGGAGAAACGGCCTCGCGCGGGTTCACGTCGTGAGCGGGGCGCCGGCGAGCCGCACGCCCGCTGCGCGGAGCTGCTCCACCGCGGCCTCGACGGTGGCGGGGGCGACCCCGGCGGTGAGGTCGAGCAGGACCGTGGTCGCGAAGCCCTCGGCGGCGGCGTCGAGGGCGGTCGCCCGGACGCAGTGGTCGGTCGCGATCCCGACGACGTCCACGGTGTCGACGAGGCGCGAGTGCAGATACTCGGCGAGCGGCACACCGGCGAGCGGCTCAGCGCCCTCGAACCCGGAGTACGCCGCGGTGTGCGCGCCCTTCGCGAAGACCGCCTCGATCGGCGCGACGTCGAGGTCGGGGTGGAACGACGCGCCGGGCGTGCCCGTGACGCAGTGCGGCGGCCAGGACTCGACGAAGTCCGGGGTCGCGCTGAAGTGCGCGCCCGGGTCGACGTGGTGGTCGCGGGTCGCGACGACGTGATCGTAGGGCTCGGAACGGACGTGGCGGGAGATCGCGCCTGCCACCGCCGCACCCCCCGCGACCGCGAGGGACCCGCCCTCGCAGAAGTCGTTCTGTACGTCGACGATGATCAGTGCACGCACGTCGGCCTCCCTTCGTCCAGCCACCTAAGCCAGGAACACGGTCGGGATCGCAGGCTCGCCCCGCGACAGCTTGAGTCCCTCCCACGGCACGCTGACCAGCGCAGCGACGAGCCGCTCGCGCGCCTCTGCCAGGGAAGGCCCCGGACCCACCGGCGCGCCGTCGCACAGCATCGGTTCGGTGAGGACCCGGTCGCGATCACCGCGGGACGGCTCGCTCCGGTACACCACTTCCTCCACCGCGGTGCCGCTCGGCTTGTACCGGCGCAGCGCCCGCTTCCGGCCGCCGCGGGACTCCTTCGACGAGCTTCGCTTGGCCACCGGCCGCCCGTCGACCTCGACCAGCTTGTAGATCATGCCGGCGGTGGGTGCCCCTGAGCCGGTGACCACTGCGGTGCCGACCCCGTAGGCGTCGACGGGCTCGACGCGCAGCGCGGCGATGGCGTACTCGTCGAGATCCCCGGACAACACGATCCGGGTGTCGCGGGCGCCGAGCGCGTCGAGCTGCACCCGGGCCTGGCGGGCGAGCTCGCCGAGGTCGCCGGAGTCGATCCGGACGGCGCCGAGCCCTGGCCCCGCGACCTCGACCGCCGTCGCGATCGCTGCCGTGATGTCGTAGGTGTCCACGAGCAGCGTCGTGCCGGTACCGAGCGCCGCGACCTGCGTGCGGAAGGCGTCGGCCTCGGTGTCGTGGAGCAGCGTGAACGCGTGCGCCGCCGTCCCCGCCGTGGGGATCCCGTAGCGGGCACCGGCCTCGAGGTTCGACGTCGAGGCGAAGCCCGCGAGGTACGCCGCGCGCGCCGCGTCCACCGCGGCCTGCTCGTGGGTCCGCCGCCCGCCCATCTCCACCAGGGCGCGACCGGCCGCGGCGGTGACCATCCGCGCCGCTGCGGACGCGACGGCGCAGTCGTGGTTGAGGATCGACAGCACGAGCGTCTCGAGGACCACCGCCTCGTCGAACGGGCCGGTGACGCTGAGCACGGGGGAGCCGGGGAAGTACAGCTCGCCCTCCGGGTAGCCCTCGACGTCGCCGGTGAAGCGGTAGTCGGCGAGCCGGCGCAGGGTCCGCGCGTCGAGCACCGGTTCGAGTGTGGCGAGCTGCGCGTCGGTGAACCGGAACGCCGCGATCGCGTCGAGCACCCGGGCGGTGCCCGCGACCACGCCGTAGCGGCGGCCGTCGGGAAGCTTCCGGGCGAAGGCCTCGAACGTGCAGCGCCGCCGCGCGGAGCCGTCCGCCAGCGCGCCTGCCAGCATCGTCAGCTCGTACTGGTCGGTGAGCAGCGCCGTGCTCGGGGCCATGGTGATCAGCCTATGGGCCTGCGCCCGCCGGTGGACCCGCCGGTGAGACGATGGGGTGCATGACCACACCCGCCGAACTGGAGCAGACCCAGGTCGATGCGGCGGAGGACGAGCTCGGTGCGCAGGACCGCCCGTGGCTGACGATCGTCTGGAACGACCCGGTGAACCTCATGTCCTACGTGACCTACGTGTTCCAGAAGCTCTTCGGGTACAGCCGCGACGAGGCCACGAAGCTCATGCTCGACGTGCACCAAAAGGGTCGCGCCGTGGTGACCCGCGGATCGAAGGACAAGATGGAGGCCGACGTGGCGAAGCTGCACGGTGCCGGGCTCTGGGCGACAATGCAACGCGACACGTGAGGGGCGACGCGTGAAGGGCTGGACGCGGCGCCGCGGCCACCTCGTCGCCGTGCTCGACCCATCCGAGGCGGCGCTGCTGCGCGGTCTCGTCACCCAGATCCGCGACATGCTCGGGGCGCGCGCGGCGGACGCACCCGACGACGAACTGGCCCAGCTCACGGGCATGACGACCGGACTGTCCACGCCGCCGGAGGATCGGGTGCTCGCCCGGCTGCTGCCCGACTTCTCCCGCGACGACGACGGCCTGTCCGGCGGCATGCGCTCACTGCACGAGCCGGAGCTGCTGGCGGAGAAGGACGGGGTGGCGGCCGTTGTGCTGGACACCTGCCCCCCGCACGGCGGGCAGGTGCGGCTCACGCCGGAGCAGGCCGCGGCGTGGCTGTCCGCGCTCAACGACGTCCGCCTCGCGCTCGGCACCGCGCTCGAGGTGACCGAGGACCTGCCCGACGAGCTGCCGCCCGAGGACCCCCGCGCGTCCCACCTGCCGGTGTACCACTGGCTGACCTGGATGCAGGAGTCGCTGGTCGGGGCACTCTCCGGTTGAGCGGGATCACCGACGTCGAGGGTGTGCTCGTCGGCCACCACCACCGTCTCGGCGACGGGTGGGCGACGGGCACCACGGTCGTGCTCACCCCGGACGGTGCCACCGGCGGCGTCGACGGCCGGGGCGGCGCGCCGGGCACCCGCGAGACCGACCTGCTCGACCCGTCGAACCTGGTGGAACGGGTGCACGGCGTGTGCCTCACGGGCGGCAGCGCGTACGGCCTCGCGGCCGCGGACGGTGTGATGGCCTGGCTGGAGGAGCGCGGTCACGGTTTCCCCGTCGGGCCGGGGGTCGTCCCGATCGTGCCCGCCGCCGTGATCTTCGACCTGAGATCGGCCCAGTGGGGCAACCGCCCGGACGCCGGGTTCGGCCGCGCCGCCTGCGACGCCGCGGCCGGTGGGTCGGTCGCCGAGGGACGGGTCGGCGC
>JALYQB010000199.1 GCA_030856045.1 Actinomycetota bacterium | reverse complement strand
GAGCACCGTCCGCGCGGCTCGCCCGGGACTGCCCCATCGACTCCCGGATCACCTTGCCGCCGCCGAACACGACCTCGTCGCCGCCGCGCGGGCCGCGGCAGCGGTCCTCGGTGACCTGGACGATCAGATCGGTGTCGGCGAGCCGGACACGGTCACCCTCGGTCGGGCCGTAGAGCTCGGCGTAGCGGCTACGTTCGACGGTCCACCGACCCTGGGACGGCGCCGCAGCAGGCACCGGTGCGTCGGGCTCCGGTGCGTCGAGCCGCAGCCCGGGAACGATCCTGGCGCCGCCGAGCGGGACCACCCGCACCGTCCGTTCCAGGCCCGGTTCGAAGCGGACCGACGTGCCGGCCGGGACGGCCAGCCGCATCCCGGTAGCGGTCGCGCGGTCCATCTGCAGCGCCGGGTTGGCCGCCGCGAGGTGGTAGTGGGAGCCGACCTGGATCGGCCGGTCGCCGGTGTTGACGATGCTGAGCTCGGCCAGTGGGAGCCCCCTGGCGAGGACGACCGGGTCCGCGCCGGGCAGCAGCTCCCCCGGCACGAGCCGTGAACTGCCGGGGCCGGTCACTGGACGGGGCGGTGGACGGTGACCAGCTTCGTGCCGTCCGGGAACGTCGCCTCCACCTGCACCGAAGTGATCATCTCCGGGACCCCGTCCAGCACGTCCTCACGGGTGAGCACCTGCTGCCCCGCCGCCATCAGGTCGGCGACGCTGCGCCCGTCCCGCGCCCCTTCCATGACCCAGGAGGTGAGCACGGCCACCGCCTCGGGGTAGTTCAGGCGCAGTCCCCGCGCCCTTCGGTCCCGTGCCAGCCGGCCTGCGAGGTACACGAGCAGCTTCTCCTGCTCGTGCGGTGACAGCAGCACAGGCCACTCCTCCTCACCCGCCGGCGACCGGTGCGGGAGCCGGGTGCGGCAGATCGACCGTCTGCCCCGTCGGCTGCTGGCACATCTCGCCACAGCGGGTCTCCAGGCTGCAGCACAGCGAGCAGATCGCACCGCCGTGGAACGGACACGATGCCATGTCCGGGCGCTCGAACCCAGTCTCGCAGGAGGCGCAGTCCAGCACGACCGTGGACAGGGCGCCGTCGGGGTCCTTGAGCGGGGGCTGCAGGTCGTCGGGGCGGGCGAGGTAGTACCTGCCCCGGGTGAGCACGCAGATCGCCGGCGACAGCACGAACGCAATCGCCAGCGCCAGGAACGGCGAGTACGCCGCGGCGAGGGCGCCGAACGCCCCGAAGAACGCCGAGATGGACACCGTGGAGGCCACCATCATGGACACGAACCCGACCGGGTTGATCGAGCGCAGGTGCGCCCGCTTGAACTCGATCCAGGACGGGGACAACCCCAGCGGTTTGTTGATCACGAGGTCGGCCACCACGGCGCCGATCCACGCGATCGCCACATTAGAGTAGAACCCCAGCACGGAGTTGAGGAAACCGAACACCCCGAGCTCCATCAGCAGGAGCGCGACCCCGACGTTGAGGAAGATGTAGACGACCCGGCCCGGGTGCGCGTGCAGGGTGCGGGAGAAGAAGTTCGACCAGGCGAGTGAGCCTGCGTAGGCGTTGGTGACGTTGATCTTCACCTGCGACAGCACCACGAAGAACACCGCCACCGGGACCACCGCCCAGCCGGGCAGCGTCAGCCCCAGCCCGGCGGTGAACTGCTCGATCGGCTCGACCGCGGCGGCCTCTCCCACCTCGTCGAGGATCCACACCGCGAGCAACCCACCGCTGATCTGCTTGATCGCGCCGAGGATGACCCAGCCGGGACCCGCGGAGAGCACGGCGGCCCACCAGCGCACCTTGTTCTGCTCGGTCTTGGGCGGCATGAACCGCAGGTAGTCCACCTGCTCGCCGATCTGGGCGATCAGGGACAGTGCGACACCGGCCGCGAGCCCGACTCCGAGGGTGCTGATCCCGCTGGTGCCGCCGGTGCCCTCGAATGCGGCGAAGTCGGAGAACGCCGCCGGCTGCTGGACCGCCAGCGCGACGAACGGCAGCACCATGATCAACAGCCAGACCGGCTGTGTCCACGCCTGCAGCTTCGACAGTGCCCGCATGCCGTAGACGACGATCGGGATCACCACCAGCGAGGTGATGACGTAGCCGAGCGGCAGCGGGATCCCGAGCCCGCTGTCGAGCGCCTGCGCCATGATCGCGCCCTCGAGCGCGAAGAAGATGAACGTGAAGCTCGCGTAGATCAACGAAGTGATCGTCGAGCCGAGATAGCCGAAGCCCGCGCCGCGGGTGAGCAGATCCATGTCGATGGCGTAGCGGGCGGAGAAGTACGAGATGGGAATCCCGGTCAGGAAGATCACCGAGGCGGCCAGCAGGATGCCGACGACCGCGCTCGGCGTGCCGTTGGCGAGCACCACCGACGCGCCGATGGCGTAGTCGGCGAGGTAGGCGATCCCGCCCAGCGCCGTCGAGGCGACGATCATCGGCGACCAGGTGCGGTAGGTGGTGGGAGCGAACCGCAACGAGTAGTCCTCGAGGGTCTCGTTCGCCGCCCACCGGTGGTAGCGCCGCCGGGTCGGTGGCACGGCGTCCGGCACGGCCGTGGTGTGACTCATGGCGACCGCCTCGTTGTGGTTGCCCCTTTGGCGCTGCGGCTGCCACCGCATATGGGGAACCTAGGAACGGAACGTGACGTCGGTGTTACCGCTATCGCCCGATCAAGTTTCCTGACGTGCCTGACGCCATTGCGGCCACCCGTCAGAGCGGCAGCTCGTGCACCCCGCCGGTGACCTCACGCAGCGCGTCGCGCATCGCCTCCCGCGGCGGGGGGTGGCCGGTGAACTGCTCGACCTGGCCGAACGCCTGGTGCAGCAGCATGTCCAGCCCACTGGCGAGCCTGCCCCCCGCAGCCGTGACCGCGGCCCCGACAGGCGTCGGCCACGGCGAGTAGCCCGCATCGAGCACGACCGGCGCGGCCTCCACGGCAACGGCCACCGGGCCGGACGCCGTCGCGGGCACCGTGCTCACCGCGACGTCGGCACGCGCGCACAGCGCCTGGAGCGTCGCGACGTCCCACGCGGCAACGGAGACGTCGAGCCCCAGGCGTCCCGCGCAGTCCACAGTGGTCACGGCGCGCGCCGCGTCACGGACCACGAGGGTCACCGCGCCCACCCCGAACGCTGCCAACGCGGCCAGCGCGGCCCGCGCGGTACCGCCCGCACCGAGCAGCACGGCCCGCTCCGCACGTACGAGCCCGCCCGCCCCACGCAACGCGCCGAGCACGCCGTCCACGTCCGTGCAGTCCGCCACCCAGCCCTCCGGTGAGCGCACCAGCGTGTTCGCGGCCCCGACGAGCTCGGCCCGCGCGGTGACCCGGTGCGCGGTGCGCAGGGCGGCGACCTTCCCCGGCATCGTGACCGAGAGCCCCACCCACTCCGGGCCGAGCCCGCCGACCAGACCCGGCAGCGCGTCGGCGTCGCACTCGACGGCGTCGTAGCGCCAGTCGTCGAGGCCCAGCGCGCGGTACGCGGCCCGGTGCAGCACCGGTGAGAGCGAGTGCCCGACCGGCTTCCCCAGGACCGCGGCCCTCAGAAGATCCCCCTGGCCTGCGCGGAGGCCACGGCCGCGCGGTGCTCCTCGATCGTGACGGTGAAGCACGACGTCCCGTCCGTCTCGCACTTGACGAAGTACTGCCACGGCCCCACCTCGGGCGTGACGGCCGCGGCGATCGCCTCGTCGCTCGGTGCGCCGATCGGTGTCGGCGGCAGCCCGGGGTTCAGGTAGGTGTTGTACGGCCCCGACCGCGCGCGGTCGCCGTCGGCTGTGGTGACCTCCTGCCGGTCGAGCGGGTAGTTGATCGTGGAGTCCATCTGCAGCGGCATACCGTCGGACAGCCGGTTGTAGATGACCTGCGAGACCTTTCCGAAGTCCCGCTCGATGCCCTCCCGCTCGACGATCGAGGCGATGACCAGCACCGGGTACGGGTCGCGGCCCGCGTCCTCGGCGACGGTGGGCATGCCGACGGACTGGAAGAACGCCGACGAGGTCGCCAACACCTGCTGCATCAGCTCGACCGCCGTGGACCCGGGCCGCACGTCATAGTTCCCGGGCGCGATGAGGCCCTCGACGCGGCGGAAGTCCGGGACGCGCGCGACGGCAGCCGCGGCCCACCCCGGCACGCCGAGCGTCGCGGGGTCGGTCTCCACGATCGCGGCGCGGAGCTGATTCGGGCTCACACAGGTGTCGGTCGCATTCAGCCTCGCGCAGCCGGCCTGCGAGATCCGGCTGAGGACACCCGGGACCGTGGACCCGTCCGGTAGCCCGACGTCGTCCAGCTGCACACCCGCGCGGATCTCCAGCTGCCCGACGCGCGCGGCGCTATCGAGCAGCAGCGTGACCGCGGACTCGCCGGACATCCGGCTGCGTAGCTGGTAGTAACCGGGTTGCACGCCGCGGATGCCCGACGCGCCCTCGGCGGCGCGGATGAACGCCGCGGCGCCGGCCACCACGTCCTGCTCGACGAGGGTCGCCGCGATGGCACTCGTCGAGTCACCCTGCTCCACCCGGATCACGACGTCGCCGACGCCGGCGCCGGGGTAGTCCGGGACGTCGCGCAACGTCAGCAGCTCCCGCACACCGAAATACCCGATAGCCCCGATCAGCACGAACCCGACCATCGCGATGGCCAGCACGATCCGGTGGCGGCGCTTGCGCCTGCGTCGTTGCTGCTCGCGAAGCGCGCGCGCCGCGCGTCGGCCACCGGCCCGCGGCGCGGGAAGCGTGTCGTCCTGCTGCCCGAACAACCCCAGATCGTCGTGGGTCACCGGAGAGCGTCCAGTCGGGCCTGGAGGATCTCCACCGCGGCGGCTTGGTCGATCACCGCGCGCTGCCGCTTTCCCCGCACGCCCCGCTCGGCGAGCACCCGGCCGGCGCGGACGGTGGACAGCCGCTCGTCGGTCAGCTGCACCGGCACGGCCACCCGCCCGGCGAGCGCGGCGGCGTAGGCTTCCGCGTCCTCGGCGGCCGGACCGTGCCGACCGGCCAGGGTGCGCGGGAGCCCGACGACCACCTCCACCACCTCGTGCTCGGTCACGAGCGCGGCCAGCTGATCCAGGTCGGTGCCGCCACGCCGGTCGCGGACCAGCGTAACGAGCGGCGTCGCCAGGACGCAGGCCGGATCGGACACAGCGACCCCGACCCGCACCGAGCCGACGTCGACGCCGAGCCGCCTACCCGGCACCGGCCGCTGCCCAGTCGTCATGCACGACCCGCGGCGGCCAGCTCCCGGCGCACGGCGTCGATC
>JALYQB010000162.1 GCA_030856045.1 Actinomycetota bacterium | reverse complement strand
GGTGGGTGCGGTGTCGCAGGCCGGCGTGCTCGACCTCGTCACCGCCGCCCGCGCGGGGCTCGGCGCCGGTGCGGTGCAGGACCTGCTGGGGGGCTCGCCGGACACCGTTCCCGAGCGGTACGCCGCTGCGTCCCCGACCGCGCTGGCACCGCTCGGGGTGCCGGTCGTGTGCGTCCACGGCCGCGCCGACGACGTCGTGCCGCTGCGGCAGAGTGAGCTCTTCGCGGCGGTGGACCCGCGCGCCGAGGTCGTCGTTCTCCCGGAAACCGGGCATTTCGAGCTCATCGACCCCGAGGACCCGGCGTGGGGTGTGTGCCGGGACGCCGCGGTCCGCCTGTTGCGGCGCGGGGCCGCCCGGTGACGCGACTTCGGGCTAGCATCGCAGGGTCACCGTCCGACGGCGCGCACGGCGCAGGAAGCAGGATCCACCTACACGTGACCGGAACTGCAGCGGAGGGCACCTCCCGTCCCGGCTCGGCACAGGCCCGACCCGGATCCGTCCAGTCGAAGATCGTCGTCCCCGATACCGCCGTGCTGGCGCTGCTCGGTTCCCGGGACGAGAACCTCCGCACCGCGGAGGAGGTCCTGGCCGCTGACGTGCACGTCCGTGGCAACGAGGTCACCCTCTCCGGGGAGCCCGCGGACGTGGCGTTCGCGGAGCGCGCGTTCGCCGAGCTCATCACCCTCGCCCGGCGCGGTCAGCAACTCGGGCCCGACGCGGTGCGGCGCACGCTGGGAATGCTCGCCCAAGGCGGAACCGAGTCGCCCGCCGAGGTGCTGAGCCTGGACATCCTGTCCCGCCGCGGGCGCACGATCCGCCCGAAGACGCTGAACCAGAAGCGCTACGTCGACGCGATCGACGCGCACACCATCGTGTTCGCAATCGGCCCCGCGGGCACCGGCAAGACCTACCTCGCGATGGCCAAGGCGGTGCAGGCGCTGCAGGCCAAGCAGGTCAACCGGATCATCCTGACCCGGCCGGCGGTCGAGGCGGGGGAGCGGCTCGGGTTTCTGCCCGGCACCCTCTACGAGAAGATCGATCCGTACCTGCGGCCGCTGTACGACGCGCTGCACGACATGCTCGATCCGGACTCGATCCCGAAGCTCATGGCCGCCGGGACGATCGAGGTCGCACCGCTGGCGTACATGCGTGGGCGGACCCTCAACGACGCGTTCATCATCCTCGACGAGGCGCAGAACACCACGCCCGAGCAGATGAAGATGTTCCTCACCCGCCTCGGGTTCGGCTCGAATGTCGTGGTGACCGGTGACGTCACGCAGATCGACCTCCCGGGTGGCCAGGTGTCGGGCCTGCGGGTGGTGCAGCAGATCCTCGACGGCGTCGAGGACGTGCATTTCGCGCAGCTCTCCAGCGCTGACGTCGTGCGCCACCGGTTGGTCACCGACATCGTCGACGCGTATGCGCGCTGGGACGCCTCGCAGGAGACGGCCGGGGCGCACCCGGTGGCCAACCGCGCGGACCGCCGCCGGAGGCGGTGAGTTCGCCGCTGTGGGCATCGAGATCGCCAACGAGTCCGGGACCGCCGTCGACGAGCTGACCGTCGTCGCCGCAGCCCGGTTCACGCTCGACCGGATGGGCGTGAGCCCGCTCGCCGAGCTGTCCATGCTGCTCGTCGGGCTCGACGTCATGGCGGACCTGCACGAGCGCTGGCTGGACCTGCCCGGCCCGACCGATGTCATGGCGTTCCCCATGGACGACCTCGCCGAGGGTGGCGCCATCGGTGGGGGACGCCCGGACAGCCCGCCCGGTGGCCCCGCGCTGCTCGGTGACGTCGTGCTGTGCCCGGCATTCGCCGCGGACCAGGCGGCAGCTGCGGGTCATTCGCTGCAGGAGGAGCTGCATCTGCTGACCGTTCACGGGGTGCTGCACCTGCTGGGATACGACCACGCGGAGCTGTCCGACGAGCGTGAGATGTTCGCGTTGCAGGACGGCATCCTCGCCGAGTTCCACCAGGCCGGCCGCGTCGCACGGCGCCGCGCCGCGCAGCGGGACGCGGACACCCGGCTGCTCGGCGCGGTCGGCCTGGACGGGCCGGACCCGCCCGCCGACGCCCCATAAGTGACGATGCAGATCCTCGTCCTGGCCGTCGGCCTGGTGCTGCTGGCGGGCGCGTTCGCCGCTGCCGACGCCGCGCTGGGCACCGTGTCGCGGGCCGCGGTCGACGAGCTGGTGCGGGACGGGGTGTTCGGCTCGCGGCAGCTCGCCCTCGTGGTGGCCGACCGCCCGCGGCACGTCAACCTGCTGCTTCTGCTGCGGCTGTGCTGCGAGGTGACCGCCACCGTGCTGGTCACGGTCGTGGCTGTGAGGTCGCTCACGCCGACGTGGCTCGCCGTCCTCGTCACGGGGCTCGCGATGGTGGTCGTGTCCTACGTGGTGATCGGCGTGGGCCCCCGGACCGTCGGCCGGCAGCACCCCTACCGGGTGGGTAGCGCGGTGGCCGGGCCGGTGCGGTCCCTCGGCCGGGTGCTGGGGCCGCTGAGCCGGCTGCTGATCCTGGTCGGGAACGCGATCACGCCGGGCCGCGGCTTCCGGGAGGGGCCGTTCTCGTCCGAGGTGGAGCTGCGCGAGCTGGTCGACATGGCGGGGGAGCGCGGCGTCGTCGAGGTCGGCGAGGCCGAGATGATCCAGTCCGTCTTCGACCTCGGGGACGCCGTGGCCCGGGAGGTGATGGTGCCGCGCACGGAGATCGTGTGGATCGAGGAGGGCAAGACGGTCCGCCAGGCGCTTGCGCTGTGCCTACGGTCCGGGTTCTCGCGGATCCCGGTGATCTCTGACAGCGTCGACGACATCGTCGGTGTCGTGAACATCAAGGACCTGGCCCGCCAGGCGGTCGAGGACGGCGTGAGCGGCTCGCCGGTGCGTGACTTCATGCGGCCTGCGGTGTTCGTCCCCGATTCCAAGCGTCTCACCGACCTGCTCACCGAGATGCAGCTCTCGCGCAACCACCTGGCCGTGCTGGTCGACGAGTACGGCGGGACGGCCGGGATCCTCACCATCGAGGACATCGTCGAGGAGATCGTCGGCGAGATCGCGGACGAGTCCGACGTCGACGAGCGACCGCCCGTGGAGCAGCTGGACGGCGGGTCCTTCCGGGTCAGCGCGCGGCTGCCCGCCGAGGACCTCGCCGAGCTGTTCGACGTCGAGCTCGACGCAAGCGACGTGGAGACCGTCGGCGGGCTGCTCGCGCACCGCCTCGGGAGGGTGCCACTGCCCGGCGCGGAGGCCGAGGTCGCCGGGCTCCGGCTGCGGGCCGAGGGCGGCAAGGACCGGCGCGGCAGGATGCGGATCACGACGGTCACCGCGCGCCGGGCGCCGTCCCACGGCGGAGACGACAGCGCCGGCGCGCCCGCGCCGCCGCAGGAGGGGAGTGGCACCCGTGCCTGAGCTCGATCCGGAGACCGTGTTGAACAGTGAGGATGGCAAGATCGTCGCGCTGGCACGGTCGGCGTTGGCCCGTACCGGGGCCGCGGAGGGGGCTGCCGTGCGCGACACGGACGGGCGCACCTACACCGGGTGCACGGTCGCGCTGCCGTCGCTCACTCTCACCGCGCTGCAGGCGGCGGTCGCCGCGGCGGTCGCGAGCGGGGCACCGGGGCTCGAG
>JALYQB010000160.1 GCA_030856045.1 Actinomycetota bacterium | reverse complement strand
TGCTCCCAGCCGGGGTAGTTGAAGTACTCGTCGAACACGATCACCGAGCCGGCCCGCAGCCGGGGGCCGACGTGCTCGAGGATGGTGACCGTCGAGGAGTACAGGTCGGCGTCGGCGTGGAGGAACGCGACCGGACCGGGGTGCGACGCCATGAACTCCGGCAGCGTCTCGTCGAACCAGCCGACGACCAGTTCGGCGCCGGGAACATCCGGGAGATCGTCCACTCCGAAGGTGCCCGCCGGGATGTTGGACCGCCAGTCCTCGGGAAGCCCCTTGAACGAGTCGAACCCGTAGACGTCCTGGCGCCGCCGTGCCTCGGCGATCACCCGCAGCGTCGTGCCGCTGAAGACGCCGAACTCCAGCGCCATGCCCTCCTCGGGTACGAGCGTCAGCGCATATTCGAGCGTCGGGATCGGCGCGTCGAACGAGGGTGCCGTGGGCATCACCTCGCGGGCGAAGCGGCCGCTCGCCGCGGCGGCCTCCCGCTCGGCGGCCACGTGGATGTCGCGGCGGGAGCGGAACTCGACGTCGTGCATGGCGCGGATGGCGCGATCGACGCCGTCCGCCACCCTGCGCTCGACCGCATCCTCGAGCCGCCGGTCGTGGGCGGCGATGACACCATCGACGACACGACCGAGCCTGTTGCGCACGGTGTGACGGATCCGGTTCAGCATGGGCATACCTCCTGCCGGGAGGACGATAGTTGTGATGTCACGGCGCCGGGGTCAGCGCCAGGTATCCCACACCCCCGCTGCTGGAGTACACCCGCCACACCCGGGTGCCGACGACGGCCGGATCGGTGGTGTAGCGCAGCTCCCACGCAATGGGCAGCGGCCGCTGGTCCCGGTCGAGCAGCAGGTAGTTGGCCTGCAGCAGCTTCCGGGTCACGAAGCCCGCGTCCGCCAGCCGCCGGTCGACCAACGGCGCGATCACACCGCGGTCGGTGAAGTCGTTGACCAGCGCGCAGTCGCAGAAGTAGGCCGGCGCGCCGATCTCGGTGAACGCCTGGATCGGTTCCTCGACGGAGCGCAGGTCGGTCCCGACCACGGCGTAGTCGTGCGCGGAGGCCTGGTTGCCGAACACCAGGGTCGTGCGCCACGGTGCGCCGAGCCCGGCGACCAGCGCGACCGAGGCCACCACCAGCGCCACCGGTACCGCGGCGGCCGGGACCATCGCCCACCGCGCGGCGCGGCTGCGGTCGGGGGCCAGGCAGGCGCCGACCGCCACCGCCAGGAAGGTCACGAGTGCCGCGATGGGTGGCACGTAGTACCAGTGGTACGGCGGTACCGCCAGCGCGGAGTACGCCGCGAAGTACGCGACGCCCCCGACGCCGAGTACGGCGACCGGCGCCAGCGTCAGCACCCGGGGCGAGCGGCGCACGACGGCGAGCACCGCCCAGCACAACAGGGCGGCCACACCCGCCAACGGCGGCAGGAAGGCGACGGCGGTGACGTCGGGCAGCTGCTCGTAGAACCCCGCGGGGCCCCCCGCGTAGCTCACGCCCCCGAACGACCTCTGCAGCGTCTTGATGATGAACGTGTCCGGGATCGCCGAGCCGAAGTACCACCAGCTCCACGCGTAGTAGGGCAGCGCGACGCCGGCCGCGACGGGCACCGCGACGAGCAGCCGCCGCACGATCGGCGTCGCGAGTGCGAGGAGCGCCACGAACACGGCCAGGTCGATCCGCACCAGCAGGGCGATACCCGCCGCCACCCCGAACAGCACCGGGCGGCGCTCGACGGCGCCCACGGTCAGCACGACGAGCACCGCGGAGATCAGCAGCACCTCGAGCCCGATCGCCGAGAGCACGATCGGGTTGAGCCAGACCAGCGCGATCCCCAACACCGCGGCGACCCACGACAGGCCGAGGGCGCGGACGAGCCGGGACCAGCCCCACGCCATCACGAGCGCGCAGCCGATGCTCACCGCGCCGAGCGCGTCCACCGGGTGCACCCCGCCGGTGACCCGCAGCGCGGCCGTCGCCGCGGCGAGCAGCAGCAGGTTGGCGGGCGAGGACGCCGAGTTCGACACCTGCTGCGGCGTGAGGCCCCAGTGCAGGTCGGTCGCGAGGTTCTTCGCATACGCCAGGGTGATGTAGGCGTCGTCGATCAGCGCCCGGTGCGCGAGCCACAGCACCACCGCGGCCAGCAGCCCGGAACCGGCCAGCAGCCCGACGGTCCTCACCTCAGCGGGCATCGAACAGGCGTTCCCAGTTCTCGCGACTGGTGAGCTGTGGCACTGCGTCGAGGTAGCGGCGGCGGACCTTGGGACCCTCCCGGACGAGCCGGGCGAGCACCCCCGCGCCGCGCTTGCCGAGCGACATCAGCTGGCCCCGGTCGAGGCGCCGGACGCGCACGCCCTCCTGGGACGGCTCCGTCACGACGGCCGTCTCGAACAGAGACACGTGCCACCAGTAGGCGTCACGTGCCCTCACCGCAGCGGTGGCGCGCGGCTTGCGCAGTACCTGCCAGACGAGGCGCTTACCGAGCACGAGCAGCGGCCGCGACGGCGTCGGCCCGGCGGCGACCGATGACCGGGCGGTAGGCGCCACCCCCGGCACCGACGACGCGGCGTGCCGCGCGGTCTCGGGGTACTCGGCGCGGAGCTTGCGGACGGCGGCCGCTGCCTCCACCCCACCGTCGCGCAGGACGTCGGGGCCGGCGAGGAAGTCCTCCACGGCCATGATCAGGGTGGCGGCCAGGCCGTACCGCATCGACGCGAGGTAGTGACCGAGCTCGTCGAGCAGGTGCCGCGCGGGCTTCTTCAGATCCGCGCCACCGTGCAGGGCGTGGACGATCAGCGCATTGCGGATGCTGAAATACCGCGGCCAGTCGTCCCAGTCCTTCCAGTGGAAGTCCGCGTGCCACACCCCGGCACCCGGCAGCGTGACGGTGGGGAAGCCCTGGGCTCGGGCGCGCAGGCCGTACTCGATGTCGTCCCACTGGAAGAACAGCGGCAGCGGGTACCCGATCGCCGTCACGACGTCCGCGGGGATCAGGCAGGCCCACCACGCGTTGTAGCCGGCGTCCACGCGGACGTCCTGGTTCTTCTCGGTGAGGTCGGCGCCGGAGAGTGCCTTCTCGACGGGCAGCCCGGCCCGCAGGATGTCCAGGTCGGTCGTCTCCGCACCGGTGTGGAGCTGGTTCGGGTGCAGGGAGTACAGCATCTGGCCGCCGACGATCGTCGGTTCGATCGCGCGGTTGGCGAACGCCGTGGCCCGCACGACGAGCTCGGGCTCCAGCATGATGTCGTCGTCCATCAGCAGGATGTGCGACCCGGCACCCGAGGTCGTCGCCTCGTGCAGCCCGCGGGTGAACCCGCCCGCCCCGCCCAGGTTCGGCTGCCGCAGGTAGCGGAGCTTGGCCCCGAGCGCGTCGCGCACGGCCGCGAAGCCCGCCCGCGACTCGACGGTGTCGGTGCCCTGGTCGACGACGTAAACGGTGTCCACGATGGACAGTGCGGCGGCGTCGGCCGCGAGCGTGGTCAGCGTGTGGACGCAGTCGTCAGCGCGGTTGAAGGTGCAGATCACGACGGTGGTGGGGCGAGGCTCACCGAGCCGCGCCACCGACCAGCGCACGTCGTGCATCGCGAGCGGCTCGGCCGTGGTCGCCACCTCGAGCCACAGCGCGCCGCCGTCGACGAAGCGGTCGATCTTCGCGGACAGCCGCACCTCGTGGCCCGCAGCCGCCCCGGTGACCGTCGTGGTCGCGACCGTGCGGGGGTCGCCTGCCGAGTCCGACGCCATCATCGAGATCCGCCCGCTGCCCTCGACGGCGGCCGTGAGCTGGACGTCCGCCGCCTCGGTCCAGCGCTGCCAGTAGCTGGCGGGGAACCGGCCGAAGTAGGTGTCGGTCGACGCGTGGGCGTAGGCGTGGACGAACAGCCGATTGCGCTCCCGCACCACGACGCCCATCTCGCCGCGCGCGTAGAGGTCGAGGGGTGCCTCGGGGAACGGTCCCGCGAAGAACGTGCGCTGGGCGAGCAGGCGGTCACCCGCCCGGTCCTGCTGGTCGACCATGCGGCTGGTCAGCTCCTCTCGGGTCGCCTCGGACCCGGACGCCTCGACCCGGCCCGGTGCGCCCCGGCGGGGAGCGTAGCGAAGCTGCCGCCCCGGTCAGCGGGTGGTGGCGCGTGGAGCACCGGTTCGTCCGGCCGCTACCCTCGATCGCCGTGAGCTCCACCCAATACGACCTCGTCGTCGTCGGCTCCGGGTTCTTCGGTCTGACGGTGGCCGAGCGCGTCGCCACGCAGCTGGACAAGCGCGTCCTGGTACTCGACCGCCGCGACCACATCGGGGGCAACGCCTACTCGGAGGCGGAACCGGAGACCGGGATCGAGGTGCACCGCTACGGCGCGCACCTGTTCCACACGTCGAACAAGCGGGTGTGGGACTACGTCAACCGGTTCACCGGCTTCACCGGCTATCAGCACCGGGTGTTCGCCAGGGTGTCCGACCAGGTCTACGCGTTCCCGCTGAACCTGGCGCTGATCAACCAGTTCTTCGGCCGCTCGCACACCCCGGACGAGGCGCGGGCGCTGATCGCCGGGCAGGCTGCCGAGTTCGACACCAGGGACGCGGCGAACCTGGAGGAGAAGGCGATCTCGCTGATCGGCCGCCCGCTCTACGAGGCGTTCGTCAAGGGCTACACCGCGAAGCAGTGGCAGACCGACCCGACCGAGCTCGCGCCGGGGATCATCTCGCGGCTGCCGGTCCGCTACGACTTCAACAACCGCTACTTCAACGACACCTACGAGGGCCTGCCCGTCGACGGGTACACGGCGTGGCTGCAGCGGATGGCGGACCACCCGAACATCGAGGTCCGGTTGGGGTGCGACTACTTCGACGTCCGAGAGGACCTGCCCGAGGTCGCGACGATCTTCACCGGCCCGCTCGACAGGTACTTCGACTACTCGGAGGGCGCGCTCGGCTGGCGGACGCTGGACTTCGAGCAGGAGGTCGTTCCGACCGGCGACTTTCAGGGCACCTCGGTCGTGAACTACAACGACATCGACGTGCCGTTCACCCGGATCCACGAGTTCCGGCACTTCCACCCGGAGCGGGACTACGCAGGAGACAAGACCGTGATCTTCCGCGAGTACTCCCGTTTCGCCGACCGCGGTGACGAGCCGTACTACCCGATCAACACCGCGGAGGACCGCGCCACGCTGGAGCGCTACCGCGAGCTGGCCCGCAAGGAGGCCGTGCACCGCAAGCTGCTCTTCGGCGGGCGGCTCGGCACCTACAAGTACCTGGACATGCACATGGCGATCGGGTCGGCGCTGTCGATGTTCGACAACAAGATCGCCCCGTACTTCACCGAGGGCCGCGCACTCGACGGTTCCCTGGAGGACTGAGGACTGATGACGAGCAGCACCGTCGAGCCGCCCACGACCCTGCTGCAACGGGTGATCATGCCGCGGGTCGCCGACCCGATGGCGGTGCGAGCGCTCTACGTCGACGAGCAGTCCCCCCAAGTGGGGCGCGTCCGCCCGCTCTCGCGCACCTCGGTACGGGTGCCGGAGCAGACCGAGGTTTCCTTCGCGTCGTACTTCAACGGCTTCGCCGCAGGGTACTGGCACCGGTGGAGCACCCTGGAGGTGGTCCACCTGCGGTTGTCGCTGGAAGGCGCAGGCCGGCTCGACGTCTACCGGTCCAAGGCCGACGCGACGCAGATCCACGTGCACGGCGAACTCGTGACGGGCTCCGCCGAGGTGGACCTGGAGCTGGACCTCGTGCCGTTCGAGGACGGCGGCTGGTATTGGTTCGACCTCACCACCGAAGACTCCTCCCTCACGATCGTCTCGGGCGGCTGGCACGCCCCGGTCGCGGCCCCCGGCCGGCCCGCGGTGACCATCGGGATGCCCACGTTCAACCGGCCCGGTGACTGCGTGGCCACGCTCACGGCGATCGGCGCCGACCCCCTCGTCCGCTCGGTCGTCACCGCGGTCGTGATCCCGGACCAGGGCGCGACCAAGGTCCGCGACCAGCAGGGCTTCGCCGCCGCGGAGGCGGTGCTCGGCGGGCGGCTGCGGATCATCGACCAGCCCAACCTCGGCGGGTCCGGCGGTTACGCGCGGGTGATGTACGAGGCGCTGCTGCACACCGACTGCGAGCACATCCTCTACATGGACGACGACATCGTGCTGGAGCCGGACTCGATCCTGCGCGCGGTCGCCTTCGCCCGGTTCGCGCGCCACCCGATGCTCGTCGGCGGCCAGATGATCTCCGCTCAGGCGCGCTCCCGGCTCCACGCGTGGGGCGAGGTCGTCGACCGGCGCCGCATGCGGTGGGGCACCGCGCCCGGCACCGAGTACGACCACGACTTCGCGCAGGACCCGCTGCGCCGCACCGACTGGCTGCACCGCCGCGCCGACGTCGACTACAACGCCTGGTGGATGTGCCTGATCCCGCGCGCCGTCGCCGAGGACATCGGGCTGCCGCTGCCGCTGTTCATCAAGTGGGACGACGTGGAGTACGGGCTGCGGGCGCGCTCCGCCGGGTACCCCACCGCCACCGTGCCCGGCGTCGGCATCTGGCACATGTCGTTCGCGGACAAGGACGACGCGACGGACTGGCAGTCCTACTTCCACCTGCGCAACCGGCTCGTCGGCGCGGCGATCCACGGCACGGAGGACGTGCCGCGCGCGATGCTCGCCGACTCGCTGAAGCACGCGCTGAAGCACGCGATGACCATGGAGTACTCCACGCTCGCACTCCAGGAGATGGCGATCCGTGACTTCCTCGCGGGCCCGGAGGCGCTCGTCGCCAAGCTGTCGACCGCGCTCGGCGAGGTCCGGGCCCGCTGCGCCGAGTTCGACGACGGCCGGGTGATCTCGTCGCACGACCTGCCGCTGCCCTCGGGGGGCCAGCGCCACGCGGTGGGCATGCTCATGCAGCCGAAGCGGTCGGTGAAGACCGCCGTGACCCTGGCCAAGCGGATGCTGCACCAGCTCCGGCCCGTGGACCCCGAGGCGCACCGCCGTCCGCAGTTCGCCGTCGCGGCGCAGGACGCGCGGTGGTCGCTGCTCTCCGGGGTCGACGGCGTGACCGTGTCCACCTCCGACGGCCGCGGTGTCACCTACCGTAAGCGGGACCCGCAGGCGTTCCGCACGATGCTCGCCCGGTCGGTCGCGCTGCACGTCGAGCTGGCCAAGGAGTTCCCCGCGATGCGGCGTCGTTACCGCGACGCGCTGCCCGAGCTGACCAGCCTCGAAGGGTGGAAGCAGGTGTTCGAGCCCTGAGCCCGCGTCCTGAGTGCGCTGCCGGTGACCGTGGGTAACGCCGGAGGGAGGGGGCTGTGTTGCTTTCGTTGATGACGAATCGCGCATCAAGACGCCGCTGTGATGACTTTTTCGTCATCACCGTTGGAAACTCACATGCCCGGTGCGGAGGTCACGTGACCGGTGGCCTCAGCCCGTGCCCACGGTGTGCAAATCGGTGATCACCACGTCGATAGTGCACGCCGCAGGTGGGCGCGGCCGTCGACTACTGGTCGCAGATGGTGCGGGATGCAGGTAGTGGCGCCTACCGGCGCATCAAGCTCATGGCCGGCTCCGTCATCAGCGCTTGCCGGCGCTCGGTGAACAGCTTGTCCACCATCTCACGAGCCGTGTCCAGGCTCAGACCCAAGCAGATTCGGCCGCCGCAGGGTACCCACTGGCTCACGCCGATTATCTCGGTCAGCAGCTTTTCTTCTTCGGTCAGTTCTCGATCAGGCTGGGTGTAGAAAGTCATCGTTGCTCCGTCTGTGTTTCGCCGTTCGCAAACTGAGCGTCGAGCTGGTGTGCCTTGAAGATCACTAAACTCCGAGGCCACAGAGGTGCGTAACCAGGTGGGTGCCCATGCCACACGGGTTGCCACCTGCGGTTACGCTGGGAGTCGACGCAGCAGCAGCGACAGTGAGAAGCGTGGATGAGATGGCCAGGGAACCGGCGGACATCGCCGAGTTGCGACGTGCTATCGGCGAGTGCCTCGTCACCTTCCGCAAGGTTGCCGACATCACGCAAGGCCAGCTCGCAGCCGCCGCCTACCTCGACCGCACCACGGTGTCACACGTCGAGAAGGGGCGCGCTCGCGCCGATGAAGCCTTCTGGCAGACCGCCGACCGGCTGACCGAGGCGGGCGGGCAGCCAGCCGGTCAACGGAGCTGACCGCGATCCGCGCCAAGGCCGATGTCTTCCGAAACGTGCCGCTGGCCCCCTGGAGCGCAGCGTCACCGACCGCAGACGACGAAGTGGCCGCCATCGAGCTAGCTCGTCGCGTAGCTGCCAGCGATGTCGGTGACGAGACGCTGAGCCACCTCGAACATGCTTTTGACGAGCTGGCGATGGCCTACCCCGTGACGCCCCCGGCTGAGCTGCTGGTGCGGCTCCGTCACCACCTGTCATATGTCGGCGTCCTCCTGGACAGTCGCATGACCCTGAGCGAGCGGAAGCGGCTCATCGTGGTGGGTGGGTGGTTGTCGCTCCTGATGGCCACAGTGCACGTTGATCTCAACCGACCGGCCGCTGCTACTGCTCGCCTACGCACTGCTGCGGGTTTGGCCCAACCTCCGTCTTTCACCGGGGTTGACGACACGCCGGGTGTGATCTCGGGATAGACGGGGCGAGGTGCACCTGACCAGTCAGAATGCGATTGTCGAAGATCGTAAGCTGACCGAGGCAGGTGCACCTCTTCCGTGCAAAGTACGTCATGGGCCGACCGGCTGGAACTGGTCGGCGACGATGATCGCCTGGTCGGATTCGCCGGGGCGCTGCCGTTGCGGCTGCTGGCTGAGCGGACCGGCCTGCGGGCCGGTCTGTCACGGGCAATGCGTCGGCGGGGGTTCGACCCGGTGTATGACCGCGGCCAGGTCCTGATCGACATGGCCGTGGCGCAGATCCTGGGCGCGGAGGCGATCAGCGACTTCCAGGGGCTGCGGCACCTGGGGCCGGTGATCGGGCCGGTGCCGTCGAACCCGACGATGTGGCGGGCGCTCTCGGAGGTCGAAGGGGTGCAGCTGAGGCGGGTCAACGCGGCGGTGACCGCGTTTCGGCGGCACTGGTGGGGCCTGCTGGCCTCCCGCCCGCAAGGTTTCCCGTGGCTCACGGTGGCCGGGCGGGAGCTGACCGGGATCACGGTGCTGGACCTGGACGCCTCGGTCGTGTTCGCGGCCTCGGAGAAGGAGAACGCCCAGCCCACCTACAAGGGCGGCATCGGGTTCTGCCCGAATCTGGCCACCTGTGACAACACCGATGACGTGCTCGCGATCGACCCGCGCCCCGGCGGTGCGACGTCCAACTGCGCCGTCGACAACATCGCCCTGCTGAACCTGGCGGTGTCCCGGCTGCCGGGGCGTTACCGGCGGCGGGTGCTGGTGCGCCTGGACGGGGCCGGGTTCTCCCACCAGCTGCTCGAACACATCGCCGCCGGCGGCGGCACCCGGGGGCGGGACTGGGAGTTCTCGGTCGGCTGGTCGTGCACCGACACCGAGATGGACGCGATTCAGCGGCTGCCCAAGGGCGCGTGGACCGCGGGGATCGACCAGAACGGCGACCTCATCGAGGACACGTTCGTCGCCGAGGTGACCGGCCTGCTCAACCTCGGCACCTGGCACGAGAAGATCCCCGGGCTGCGGATCATCGTGCGTGACGAGCCGGGCCACCCCCGCTACCGCAAGCGGGCCACCGACCGGGAGAAACAGCTCGGGCGCCGCTACCAGCTCATCGCCACCAACACCGACGTCGGGCAGATCGCCTGGCTCGACGCCCGACACCGCTCCCACGTCCATGTGGAGAACGACGTCAAACAGGCCAAGGACCTGGGCCTGAACCGGTGGCCCTCCCGGCAGTGGGCGATCAACGTGGCGTGGACCCAGGTCGTCGCGCTGGCCTCCAACCTGCTGGCCTGCTTCCGCCACCTCGCCCTGCCCGAGGGCGAGCTGCGTGACGCGGCCCCGAAACTGCTGCGCTACCGGCTGTTGCACCTGCCCGCCCGACTGACCCGCGGGCAACGCAAACGGTGGCTGCACCTGCGCGCGGACTGGCCCTGGGTCGACGACCTGGTCAACGCCTGGCGGGCGGTCAAGGCGCTCCCGGCGCCAATCTGACCACCACCACGAAGCCCCGACGATCATGGAAGGACCTCCGTCCGGAGCGTGGAACCCGGCGCACCGACGCGACAGCCGGATCCTGACCCTACCCACGAACAGGGAAACCATGATCAAAATGATAAGGCTGTAACCAAGGGGACAGGGCCGTCACCCCGGTGAAAAATCCAGGCCAACATGCCGGACACGATGAAATCCGCGCCTGGTGCTGTGAAACCGAGGCCTGGCGTGTGCTGACCGAGGGCGATTACCGCCGCGCTCTTGAGCTGTTGCGGGCCGCGCAAGGGCTATCCCCCGTCGGCAGCTCGGTCGCTATTCAAGCCACTGCCCAAGAAGGCCGCGCGTGGGCCCGCCTCCGCCAACCGCGCGAGACGTACAACGCCATCGACCGGGTCAACGAACTGGTGTCGCCGCTGGAACGGCCAGACCGACCGGAGCACCACTACCGCTATGACCCGGACAAGTCGGTGGCCTACGTCGCCACCACACAGGCGTGGGTTGGCGATCCGGCTGCGGAAAGTTACGCGCGAGAAATCATCGCCCGACTCAAGCAAAGCGAGAGCAACGGCCAGTGGCCGCGCCGGATAGCGGCTGCCAACCTCGATCTCGCGTTGACGTTGCTGGTCACGAACCGCCTGGACGAAGCCTGTGATGCGGCGCAGCAAGCGATTCTGTCCGGCCGTGTGGTGCCCTCGAACCACTGGCGAGCGGCTGAGGTCGTGGCCGCTGTCGAGGCGAAACGACTCCCCGAGGCCCGAGACTTGCGAGAAGCGTACGAAGAGCTGCGTCGGTAGCGCTGGTTCAGCCGAGGAACTCCTCCAGGGCGCGGGCCAGCTCGACGGGGCGCTCCTCCTGGACGTAGTGACCGGCGCCGGGGATGCCCACCTGGCGGACGTCGTGTGCCACCTGTCGCAGGCTGTCCGCGCTGAGTCGGGTCTCGCCGGCGCCGGCCAGTGCCAGCGTCGGCATGGTCAGTGGCGCGCCGGCGCCGCGGCGGTTGTCGAGCGCGTCGGTGTAGCGGGCGCGGTACTGGCCCAGCGCGGCGGTCAGTCGGCCGGGGCGAGCGTAGGACCGGGCGTAGACGTCGACCGCGCCGGAGCGCTGCATGGCGGGGCTGCCGATGAAGGTGGCGAAGTATTCCCGCTCCCGGCCGCTGATCAATAGCTCCGGAACCCGAGGTTGGGCGAAGAACACCAGGTGGGGCAGGCCCTGTCCGGGCCGGCGGAAGTCCAGCAGCCGCTCGAGCCCGAAACCGGGCAGCGCCGCACCGGACAGGACGAGATGGCTGACCTCGTCGCGGTACTGGCGGGCGTAGGCATAGGCCACCCACCCCCCGAGGTCGTGACCCACCAGCGCCACCCGCGGCAGGCCCAGCGAGCCGACCAGCCCGTGCACGTCCTGCGCCAGGGTCTGCGCGTCGTAACCGGCGGGCGCCAGCGAGGAACACCCGACCCCGCGCAGATCCGGCGCGATCACCGTGTGCTCCTGCGCCAGCAGCGGCATCACCTGCCGCCAGGTCCACCAGGTCTCCGGGAAGCCGTGCAGCAGCACCACCGCCGGGCCCCGTCCTCCGATGACGTAGTGCAGCCGCACCCCGTCCACGTCGACACTGCGGTGGCTGAACCCGGCCGGGACGCTGCCGCACTCGGGCAGCGCATCGGCACCGCCGCCGGGAGCATCCGAGCACGCGAGGCAGGCGCCGAGCACGGTGACGAGCACTGCGCCGAGCAGCCGTCGTGGCTCGACGAAGCGGCGCTCGCCGCGGCACCGGGTCGCCGCCGATGCCGATGTTGCCGTCGGCGAGCGGCACGTGGTGCCATCGGCCCTCGCCGGCAGCCCGGCGGTCTCGTTCAGGCAGGGGAGCATGTCATCGATCCACTGGGCCACGTCTGCACGTACCTATTGGAGCTGTTCTTGGATCGTGTGCGAAACCTCACACGTCAGGTGACGTTGCGCGTGCCCATCGGGATGGGTAGGGCAGGTGACTGTGACGACGAGTGCGTCGGATCCGACGGGTGGCCCGCCGCCGCGCCCGGCCCGTCGCCAGCCGTCTCGTCTGCTTCGCGGGCTGCGCGCTGACCTGGTCGCCGTCGGGGGCGCCGCGTTGCTGGTCGCGGTGGCGGCCGGGGTCGGCGGTTGGCTGAACCAGCGTGGCGTGCCCATCCACTCCACTGTGCCGCCGCTGCAGGCCAGGTGGCTGCCGCACATCGGGCCGGGAACGGTGCCCGCGGTGCTGGTCGCCGTGCTGGTCGCCGTGCGCGGCCCGGAGCTGGCCGGCCGGCTGCGCTGGCGCCCGCTGCTGGCACTCTCTGCTATGCGGCGTCGCTGGCCTGGACGATGTGCCTGGCCCTGGTCGACGGCTGGCAACGGGGCGTCGCCGGGCGGCTGACCACCGACACCGAGTACCTGGGTGCGGTGCCCGGTGTCAGCGATGTCGGCGCGATGCTGGGCACCTTCGCCGAGCGCATCCCGTCCTTCGTACCTGGTTCGTGGCCCACCCACGTCGCGGGGCACCCGCCCGGCGCGCTGTTGGTCTTCGTCGGCCTGGACCGCCTCGGGCTGTCCGGCGGGGGGCCGGCGGCGGTGCTGTGCGTGCTGATCGGGGCCTCCGTCGCGGTCGCGGTGGCGGTGACGTTGCGCGCGCTGGGCGCCGAGGCCATCGCGCGGGCCGCGTTGCCGTTCGGGGTGCTGCTGCCCGGCGCGGTGTGGGTAGGCG
>JALYQB010000154.1 GCA_030856045.1 Actinomycetota bacterium | reverse complement strand
CCATTCGCTGAAGTCGGAAGGTGAAGTGACGTGATCGACGGGCCAGTGCTCGCCCAGCCGCAGTGCGCGGACGAACCGGGGTCGTGGTGCGCGCGCGTGTACGACTGGACCAGCGTCGACTGGATCTCCCGTTACGCGAACACCGTGATCGACACCGCGACGTCGATCGTGCTCGTCCTCGTCGTGGCGTTCCTGCTGCGGTGGCTGCTGCACCGGGCGATCAGCAGGCTCACCGACAGGGTCACCGACGGCAAGGTGTCGGCGCTCGTCCGGACCCAAAGCCGGGCGGCACAGGTCACGCCGCGTAGTCAGACGGGTGCTGACCAACCACGGTCGGTCGAGCGGCGCGCCCAGCGCGCCGGGACCATCGGGTCACTGCTGCGCTCCACCGCGACATTCGTGATCTACGGTGTCGCCTCCGTCATGGTCCTCGCCGAGTTCGGCATCAACGTCGCGCCGATACTCGCCTCCGCCGGGGTGCTCGGCCTAGCGATCGGCTTCGGCGCCCAGAACCTCGTCCGGGACTTCCTGTCCGGGATCTTCATGATGCTCGAGGACCAGTACGGCGTGGGCGACACCGTGGACCTCGGTGAGGCCGTTGGCGACGTCGAGGCCGTCGGGTTGCGGACGACGACGGTGCGGGACACCGGTGGCACCGTCTGGTACGTGCGAAACGGCGAGATCCTGCGCGTCGGCAACTTCAGCCAGGGCTTCGCGATCGCGCTGGTGGACATCCCGGTCGCGCTGCACGCCGACGTCACCCAGGCGGGCGAGCTCGCGCAGGAGGCCGCCCGCGAGGTCGCCGAGGAGTACACCGACGACGTGATGGGCCGACCGGAACTGCTCGGCGTGCAGTCCGTGACGCCGTACGCGGTGATGTTGCGGCTGCACGTCAGGGTGCGGCCGGGCAGGCAGTGGGCCGTGCAGCGGGCGCTCAACGCCCGCATCCAGACGGCGCTCACCGCCGGTGGCGTGCCGTCGCCCAACTTCACCGGGGCGGCGATCCCTGCCGCCATCCCGTGACCCTCCTGCCCAGGAGGACCGACCTGTCTTACTACGCACCCCCGTCACGGCTGGCCCGCAGTCCACCGATTGACGTGACTTGCGTCACTCGAGTACTGTTCCGACACGTAGACAGGTGGACATACATGTCTACCTCACTTGCCGTCCAGGCCAGGAGGCTGTTTCACACTGCCGTCAGTTGTGGGAGCGCCTCTCGACGCCGTTTGCACGGTATGAGCCGGTCGAGCGGAATGCCGTATCCGGCCCCGCCGACGAGGCGGGTGAGCGACGATCCACGGTCGACCGATCAATCGGAGGAGAAGGCACGTCATGGCTGACTACGACCCGAGAACGGCCACTGGAATTCCCACCGAGCCGGTGGGCTCCCTGCCCCGATCGAGCAAGCTGCAGGAGCAGTACGCGGCATACGACGCCGGCCAGATCGGATTGGACGAGCTCGAGAAGCACCAGGACGCGGCCGTCAAGGACTCCATCGAGCGCGGCGAGGCGACGGGCGCCCCGATCATCTCCGACGGGGAACAGCGCTGGTCCAGCTTCGCCACCTATCCCATCACCGACACCCTCGCCGGCACCGGCCTCGCGGCCAACCTTTCGGGTGAGGGCGGCCAGTTCTTCGCGATCTTCGCCGACGGCCACGGTCGCCAGCTGCCCCGCCTCACCGGTGGCCCCTTCCGGTACAAGAACTACGCTGCCGACTCGCTGAAGAAGTCTTTGCCGTTGGCGAGCAAGCCGATGAAGCAGGCGGTGATCGCGCCGTCCATGATCGCGCTGCTATACCCGCTGAAGGACGAGATCCCCGGCTACTCCCGCGAGCAGTTCGAGGCCGACATCGTCGACGAGTGCGAGAAGGACATCCGGCAGGCCTTCGCCGCCGGGGCCGCGCGCGTCTCGATCGACTTCACCGAGGGCAGGCTGGCGACCCGCGAGGACCCGCGCAACCCCTGGACCGGCGCGGGCCTGCTGCCGCACTTCATCGAGCTCAACAACCGGGTGTTCGAGCGGTTCACGCCCGAGGAGCGGGTGAACATCGGCATCCACACCTGCCCCGGCGGTGACCGCGACTCCGTGCACAGCGCGGACGTGCCCTACAACAACCTGTTGCCGAGCATGTTCCAGATGAACGCCGGCTACTTCATGATCCAGCTCGCCAGCGAGCGGGACAAGGACCTCGTGTACAAGTCGATCGGCGAGAACCGGCGTGACGACGCGAACGGTGTGTCCCAGATGACCTACATCGGGGTCATCAACCCCGGCAACCCCCGCGTCGAGAGTGCGCAGGAGGTCACCGACGCGCTGGTGCGGGCGGCCGACTTCATCCCGAAGGAGTCCCTCGGCGCGACCGACGACTGCGGCTTCTCCCCGTTCAGCATCGATGAGAAGCCGAACCACGGCTCGCCGGACTACGCCCGCGACGTGGCGTTCCAGAAGATCAAGAACCGGGTCGAGGGCACCCGGGCGGCCGCGGAGAAGCTCGGCATCTCCTGAGCCACCGGACCCCGCACCCCGAGAGCGGGACGGCCCCCACCCGATTCGGGTGGGGGCCGCGCTCAGTCGCCCCGGATGCCGTGGTGCGCGAGCAGCAGCACGCCGAGCTCGCGAGCGCGGGCGGCCGCGTCGATGTCGCCTTCCCCTGCGGCCACGATCGCGCCCTTCATGAGGATGTGCCACTGGCGCGAGAACGCCTCGGGGTCCTCGATGCCGAGCGCAGCCGCGAGATCGCGGATGAAGCTGCGGATATTGGCCAGGTGCCGGACGCTCGCGCGGCGCACCGGGTGGTCGGCGTCGTCGAACTCGAGCATGACGTTGAGGAACGTGCAGCCCTCGAAGTCGGGCAGCGCGAACCACTCACCGAAGATGTCGAAGATGGCGAGCAGGCGCGCCGCCGGTGTCGCCGCGCGGGCCTTCACCTGCGTCTTCAGCCATTCCTCAGTCCACACCTCCTCGCGACGTTGCAGGAACGCGAGGACAAGTTGGTCTTTCGACGCGAAATGCCGGTACAGCGTCATCTTCGCGACCTGCGCCGCGGAGATGATCGTGTCGACCCCGACCGCATGGATTCCGCGACGGCTGAACAGGTCGTACGCCGCCTTCATGACGCGTTCACGACCACCCTCGCCGCGAACGCTCTCGCGGGAAAGAAAATCCGCTTTCCGATTCATGATGAGCCTATCTGGAGCTCGGGTATTCACTATGGTAACACCTGGCTCGACCCGCGGGCGCAACCGCGGGACCGGAGTACCCCGTGTCCGTGCCCGATTCATCCGGGTCCGGTCGCACCGGTTCCCCTGCGCGACCGGGTGGATGCTACCCGTCGCGGACAGCCGGGCGGGCTCCAGCCGCGGACGAGACCGGTCAGACCGCCATCGGGTACAGACCGTCCGCGACGGGCAACCAGGGGACCGGCGGCACATGCCGTGCCTGCGCCACTGAAGCAGCGTAGAAGACTCGGCTCCGCCGATGGACCCGGCACCCCGAGATGACTACGGTGCCGCCATGGCCGACGCACCCGACTGGCTGCACCGGCTACTGGGCTGGAAGGCCTCCACCGAAACGAGCCGCCCCGCGTGTGAGCGTCTGTTCGGTGAGGCGATCGCTCCCAACCTCGCCGATGTCGGCAGCGCTGCGAGTATGCAGCTGGCCGGATACGCCTACGAGACCATGGGCATCTCTCGCGGTCAGCTCCGAAGCAGCAGGCTCGAGTCCGATTCGAGTGGAGCCGCCAGCAGCGGTGCGGCGCTGGAGAAGGCGATCGAAGACGATCTTCGAGCTACCTTGCCCGTTCGTGATTCCCGACGAAGCTGGCTCGTCTCTCGCGGTGGCGATGTCTCGACGTTCGCACAGTTCACCCACCTCAACGATCTGCAGCGGCTCTTGTTGGAGAACCCCACGTTGCGCGCTACCTTCGCAGGCGACTATCAAGTACAGACCGACGTGTACGTCGGAGTCGAGAACTCTGCGGACGCTCATGAACCACCCTTCCTCCACGCCGCGATCTCAAGCAAGTGGACCATCCGATCGGATCGGGTTCAGAACGTTCGCCACGAGTTCGCGACTCTCGTACGCAATCGGCGGGGCCGCGCGCCCCACCTGGTGCTTGTCACGGCTGAGCCTCTCCCGTCACGATTACTCTCGATCGCCCGCGGCACGGGCGAGGTGGACGCGGTGTACCACCTGCTCTACGACGAACTCGACGTGGCGGTGGAAACGCTCTGTGGGAGTGGCGGGCGCTATCCTGAACAACGCGTGGCGTGGAGCGAGATGATCGAGCAGCGGCGACTCCGACCGTACTCGGCCTTGGTCGACGACCTGACCTTGAGCTAGACCATGAAGATGCTCACAGTAAGTGCTTCCGTATGTGAGCCGCTACGCTCGACGCCAACCCCACCGGTACCGCGTTACCGATCTGCTTCGCGATCTCCACTTTCGACCCGCACCACACGAAGGAGTCGGGGAAGTCCTGCAGCTGGGCCGCTTCGAGGTGGGTGATCACCCTGTTCACCCGTCGACTCGGATCGTCGGGTTCCCACTGGGGATGAAGGTACTGACCCTTCTCGGGCTTGAAGAACTCGGTACGGATCGTGAGCGAGGGTGCATCCCAGCGCATTCTGCCCATCACGTCGGTCGTGCCGGTGGGCTTGTTCCGCCAGCAGTCGGGCAGCAACTCGTCGGGGAGGTCGAACCGACCGCCACCGGGAGGAACGCAGTCGTAGCGCAGGAGAGAGCGCTCGCGAGGCGTGCGACCGAAATGCAGGTCAAGCCACTTGAACTGGCCAGGCACGGTCTCGCCGAAGAAGCTCGTCCGTGCATCCGGGAGCTCGGTGGTCAAGAGCCGCTCCGGCAGCTTCGCGACCCTGCTCCGTACCGTCTCCCACGGCAGCTCGTCACCGGTGGGCGCCTTGCTGTGGGTGCGGGTGGGCAGCGGGATCCGTCCGACCCGCGAGCCGATCACGACGGTACGCAACCGTCGCTGGGCGACGCCGTAGTCAGCGGCCAGCAGCAGACCGTAGGACAGCTGGTAGTCCTCGATCATGCCGTGGTCGGCCTCGTTGAGCAGGAGCTGGAACTGGGCGCTGCCCACGAACCGATCAACGTTCTCGATCACGAACGCCTGCGGACGTGCGTGTTGGACGACGCGGAGGTACTGCTTCCACAGCTGGTTGCGCGGGTCATCGACGTCCCGGCTACCGAGGTTCGAGAAACCCTGGCACGGCGGGCCGCCGATGACGACGTCAGCCTTCGGGATCGCGCTGTCAGACAGCTGCGCGATGTCGCCCCAGATGGTGTGGTCCTCACCGAAGTTCGCCGCGTAGGTCGCAGCGGCGTGAAGGCTCCACTCGACCGCCAGCACCGGCTTGAACCCGTGCGGGACGAAACCCGCCGTCATGCCGCCGCACCCTGCGAACAGATCGATCACGGTCAACGGCCTCGGCACGGTGCTCATCGTATGCACGTCCACCGACGAGAACGGCGGCACACGCCGTGCCTAGGCTGGGATTGTGACGAGGGATTCATGGGCGTCGTCGGCGGCCGCCCGAGCGAGCATGCAGTCCAACCGGGGACGAGACACACGGCCCGAGCTGGCCTTACGCCGCGCCGTCCACGCGCTCGGACTGCGCTACCGGGTCGCAGCGCGGCCCCTCCCATCGCTTCGGCGAACCGCCGACATGGTGTTCCGGCCTGTCCGGGTAGCGGTGTTCCTCGACGGCTGCTTCTGGCACGGCTGTCCTGAGCACCACACCATCGCCACGACGAACTCTCATTACTGGGCGGACAAGGTCGTCACCAATCGAGCCCGGGACCGCGACACCGACCGCAGGCTCGCGGAAGCCGGATGGACCAGCCTTCGCGTCTGGGAACACGAGGATCCGTGCGAAGCGGCCGCCAGGATTCGCAAGGCAGTCGAAGCCCGACGGCAACATTGACTGGCTCACGCGAGGTCGTCGAACTCGCCGGCCTTGACACCCTTGATCCAGGCGTCCATCTCGGCGCGGGTGAAGAACACGACACCGGCATCGGGGTGGTTGCTGTTGCGAACGGCGCTCCGGCCGTCGGCCAGCGGCGCGACCTCGACGCAGTTGCCACCGCCGTTGCTGAAGCTGGAACTTCGCCAGACGGCTGTGGACAGCTCAGGCATGATCGCCTCCCTTCCTGCGATACCCGTCCAGTATGGCAGCCAGCATCTCGGTGGACTCCGCGGCGTCCAGTGCCGGTTCACGCAGGTCGTCGAGCATGTTGACCATCGAGGCGACATCGCCCGCGTCGCTGATCAGGTGACCGCCCAGCGGCCCGTCGAAGTAGCCCAACGGCGGGTCGGCCGTGGCATCGGCGAAGTGCAGCACGGTGAAGTTGCTCGCGATCCCCGCATGCTGGCCCCGAGTCGCGGGCAGTACCTGGATCGTGATGTTCTCGGCGCTTGCGGCAGCCACGAGCCGTTCGAGCTGGGCCGTCATCACGTCCGGGCCGCCGACCTCCAGCCGCAGCGCGGCCTCGCAGATGACCGCGTGGAGCCGTAGCGGGTCGGGGCCGATGAGACGTTGCTGGCGCTGCAGCCGGGCGGTGACCCACTTGTCGACGGCGTTCGGTGCGACAACGTAGGGCGCGGTGACGTGCGTTGCACGGGCGTACTCCTCGATCTGGAGCAGGCCGGGGACGACGACCGGCTCGAACGCCGCGACCGCGACGGCGTCCTCCTCGAAGCTGACCAGCGGCCGCAGCCAGTCGGGCAGGCCGTAGACGGCCCACTGGCCGGCGCCCCGCCCGGACTCGTCGCGCAGCTGCTCCAGCCCCTTGCGCACGTCGACGGGCGCGCGCAGCTCGGCCAGGAGGCACACCAGGTCCGACTTGCTGATCTTGGTCTTGCCGCGCTCCCAGTTGACCAGCGTGGTGTGGGTCCGGCCGATCGCCGCACCCACGTCGGTCTGGGTGCGCCCGGTCGCCTCCCGCAGCCGCCGCAACTCCGCACCCAGCCGCCGCAGCGGCGCCGACGAGCCGGCCATGCCACACCTCCAGTCGCTACGGACGACGCCGCACACGTGCGGTCCTGACATCAAAGATTCACTCGTATGACTGGTTACGATCTTTGATGTCAAGGTCTAGCGTGTGTCCGGTACGTGAGCAGGCACGGTAACGCACCCTGGCGCAGGTGCCTCGCTGACTCACCGCAGGTTCGGGAGAGGATCACCATGAGTACACCCGAAGATCCACAGCTCATCGACCCGTCGACGTTCGGGCCGTTGTGCGACGAGGCAGAGTTCACCGAGCTGATCGAGGGCATGGTCGCCGACTTCGCTCCGCGAGTGTTCGCCGTGGTGCAGGAGTATGGCGAGCGCGTCGACGGCCGGATCGCGGCGTGGGGTATCGCGTTCGACGACTACGTCGAGGTGATCGGTGTCGACCGCGGCGTTCGTCTGAGCGTCCAGACCCCCGAGCGCGCACTGGTCAGATTCGGACGCCGCCCCCACATCACCGCCCGAGTGATATGGGTCAACCCCGCCGCGACCACACCCACCGGGACCGACGAGGCCGCCTGACCGCGCATACCCGGTGGAGTGGCGGGCGGACTACACCGCGCTGCGCTTACGCAGACGACCGTCGCCGCTGACGAGGATGTGATCCGGCGTCACGTCGCCTACAGCTGCATCGTTTCCCGTCGAGCGACCGACGCACGCCCGGCAGAGCTGAGCGTTGGTTTCTACGCGCCTGCTACCCGGGTCGCCGCAGAGTGAACGCGCCGCCTCCTGGTGGCCTGGCGCCCGCCTCGCGGACCAGCGTCGTCAGATCTGGGGTATGCCGTCAGCGGCGATGCGGCAGAAACCGGTGTAGGGCACCAGCGCCTCGGGGATGACCACGGAACCGTCCGGCTGCTGGTGCTGTTCCAACAGCGCGGCGAGGGTACGGCCGATGGGCAGACCGGAGCCGTTGAGGGTGGCGGCCAGCCCGCGCTTGCCGGCTTTGGTCCTGGTGCGGATCGCCGCTCGCCGGGCCTGGAAGGTGGCGGTGTCGGAGCAGGAGCTGATCTCACGATACGTGCCTTGGCTGGGCAGCCAGACTTCGATGTCGTAGGTGAAGGTGGCACTGAACCCGAGGTCCCCCACCGCGAGCTTGACGACCCGGTAAGCCAGGTCCAGCTCCGCCAGACAAGCCTCGGCGTGGCCGAGCATGATCTCCAGCTCGTCACGCGAATCCTCGGGACGGCAGATCCGCACCAGCTCCACCTTGCTGAACTGGTGCAACCGCAGAATGCCGCGCGTGTCGCGCCCGTAGGACCCGGCCTCGGACCGGAAGCACGGGGTCCAGGCGGTGTAGGCGTAGGGCAGCTCCTCGGCGGACAGGATCTCGTCAGCGTGGAGGTTGGTCAACGGCACCTCGGCGGTCGGGATCAGGAACAGCTCGCGGTCCGCGACGCCGGTCTTGAACAGGTCCTCCTCGAACTTCGGCAGCTGGCCGGTGCCGGTCATGGTCGGCCGGTTCACCAGGGTCGGGACCGAGATCTCCTCGTAGCCGTGCCTGCCGGTATGCAGGTTCAGGAAGAACGTGGCCAACGCCCGCTCCAGCACGGCACCGGCACCGCGGGTGACGCTGAACCGCGAGCCCGAGAGCTTCGCGGCTCGGCCGAAATCGAAGATCCCCATCGCCTCGCCGAGATCCACGTGGTCCTTGGGCTCGAACGAGAACGACTGCGGAGTGCCGCGCTTGCGGACCTCGACGTTGCAGTCCGCACTGCCGTCCGGCACATCGTCGGCCGGGAAGTTCGGCATCGTCAGGAGCAGGTCGCGTAGCTCGGCGTCGACCTTCTCCTGCTCGGTTTCGGTGGCGCGGATCTGCTCCTTCAACTCCCGTGCGCGGTCTTTCAGCTCGAAGGCGTTCCCGCCCGCCTTGGCCGTCCTGCCGACCTCCTGGGCGACCCGCTTGGACTCGGCCCGCAGCTCGTCCGCGCGCTTGATCGAGGAGTTCCGGCGTGTGAACAGGTCCTCGAGCGTGGCCAGGTCGAGCGGGTAGCCCCGCCGAGCCAGCAGGCGAACAGCCTCGTCGCCCAGGTCCAGCAGGGTGCGGGCATCATGCATGAGCAGCCTCTTCACTCGTATTTCGTGCGCGCGCAGACGGTAGCAACCCGGCCCCTACGAACATCCCTACGACCCGGCCGTGGCGGCGCCCTCCGCGAGCAGCCGGCGGCTTCGCTCCAGCCCGATCGACAGCAGCAGGGTCGGCAGCCGCGGGCCGGTCTCACTGCTGCACAGCAGCCGGTACATCACCTTGAAGAACTCCCGCTGTGCCTGCTTGATCTCGGGAGTCGGCTCGGCGTCGGGCGGAAGACCGAGGAGCAGCTTCGGAGTCGAATACACCAGAGCGGTGAGACCGTCCAGATCCCATGAGTCACCCAGACTCAGGACGAGCCCGCGTAATGCCGCTCTGGTCCGGTCGTCGAGACGGCTCCACTCGGCGATGTTGAAGGAGCGGGCGACGGTCGTGCGCTGCTCCGGCGGAAGCAGCCGGGTCGCCCAGTTGATGGCGCAGCTCAGCCGCGGTTCGAGTTCGCGCAGCAACTGGTCGTCGGTGATGCCGCGCTCGGCCGCCGGCAGGTGCTGCCGAACGATACGCACCATCTGCGTCCGATTGGCGGCCGTCACATCCGCTGTCGAGCCGAGCAGCCGGAACGGCACCGTGCGCGGAGTCGTGGCCACCGTCCCGGCCGAGGTCGAGACGCAGTACGAGCGCACCCGAGCCTCCACCGGATCACCGGTGCCGCTGTCCGCGCGGACGGCCGTCCGGTCCCACTCGTCGTAGAGGCGCTGGACCGGCTGCGGCGACAGGTCGATCGCGAACGACTGCTCAGGCATACGGCGCGCGTACAGCCAGCGGACCAGAGCGGGCTCGAGCACGTCGAGCGCGGTGGCCGGAATGGCCGCGCCACCCGCCGATCCCGACATCTTGCCGCCCACCCCGGCGAGGCTGACGAAGGAGTACACCGTCGAGTGGGGCGCCACGCCGCCGTACAGGGACTCGACGAGGCGGCGCCCGACGGTGAAGCTGCCGGTCGGTGCGTGGTGATCCTCCCCCGCAGGTTCGAAGGAGACGCTCTCGTGCGCCCACCGCATCGGCCAGTCGACCTTCCACACCAGCTTGCCGCTGATCTTCGCTCCGTCGGACAGGCTCATCGCAGCACGGTGGGAGCACCGGCACGTGTAGTGGACTGTCGCATCACGGTAGTCATCCACCCGGGTGTCGTCCTTACCGCACACCTCGCAGTAGGGCCGAAAAGGATAGAACTCCCGCCGCCGGTCCTGCTCCGGGCGGTCGTGACGGCCCGGCGTCTGCTGCTCCGCGAGCGTGTCGAAGACCAGCCCGCGGCAATCCATCGCTCGGCGGATCGCGGCGTTGTACGCGCCGTCCGGGTACTGCGTCGACTGCCTGACCTCGTGCATCCGGATGCCCAGCGTCGCCAAAGCCGCCGTGAACTCCTCGATGAAGTGCGAGGCGTAGGAATCCGTCTCCCCCCACGGATCCGGCACCACCGACAGCGGCATGCCGACATACCGCTGGTAGCAGTCGTCCACCCCTGCGGGCACCTTGCGCAGCCGGTCGTAGTCGTCCCAGGAATGCAGATGAACGGCAGCCACCCCGCCGCGACGCAACGCCTCGACGACCAGGTGCGTCGTGACCACCTCACGCAGGTTGCCCAGGTGGATCGGCCCGGACGGGGAGATACCTGACGCGCAGACCACCGTCACGCCGGGCGCCGACCGCTCGACCACCTCGTCGGCGAGCCGGTCCATCCAGGTACGGGAGTCGTTCACGTCGTCCTCTACGGTCGTGAGTCTGCCGGTGACTTCTCCGCACGTTGCCGATTGAGGGCGGCACGGGTCTGGACCAGGGTATCCAACGGCCGGGACCTCACAGACGCCCGATCACCCTCGTCAGGTCTGGGGCGTGCCGTCAGCAGCGACGCGGCGGAAC
>JALYQB010000134.1 GCA_030856045.1 Actinomycetota bacterium | reverse complement strand
AGCCACGCGGTGGTCACCAGCCGCTCCGGGTGCGCGTACTCGGCCAGCTTCGGGTCGTCCTCCTGAGCGAGTGCCATGAGCTCGTCGTCCTCCCTGCGCGGATGTGCCTACCGGTTGCGACCGTGCCACACCGGTCCGACAGCCACGATCCGGGTCACCCGTTCCACACCGCCGTCAGCGGCACGCCCACCTCGGCGAGCAGCCGCCGGGTCAGCGGCAGGCTGATGCCGATGACGCTGGACGGGTTCCCGTCCACCCCGTCGACGAACCACCCACCGTGCCCGTCGAGCGTGAAACCCCCGGCGACCTGCAGCGGTTCACCGGTGCCGACGTACGCGGCGAGCTCGGCGTCCGACGGCGTGCCGAATCGGATCAGCGTGCGCTCGGCGCCCGTCGCGGCGGCCAGGATCGCACCGTCGAGCACCCGTAGCACGGCGTGCCCGGTGAGCAGCTCACCGGTCTTGCCCGCCATGCCCCGCCAGCGCGCCGTCGCTGCCGCCGCCGTCTCGGGCTTGCCGACCAGCTCACCGCCGATGTGCAGCATCGAGTCGCACCCCACCACCACGGCGTCCGCGACCCAGGGCGCGACGACCTCGGCCTTCGCCCGCGCGAGCGCGGTCACGACGGCGGCGGGCGACGCGGCGCCGAGCGTGTCGAGCAGCGCGTCCTCGTCGACCCCCGACACCCGCACCTCCGGGGAGACCCCGGCGGCACGGAGCAAGCCCAGCCGGGCGGGGGACGCCGAGGCGAGGACGAGATGCACGGGCGCGGACCCTACGAGGTGAACGGGTTGCGCACCCGCAGTGGGCCGAAGCGACGCCCGTCCTGCAGGTCCTCGGTGACGAGCTCGTCGGCGCCGGCCCGCAGCGCAGCCTCGACGATCAGCGCGTCCCAGAAGTTCACGGAGTGCTCCTCGGCGAGGTGGCTCGCCGACAGGATCAACACAGGGTCGGTATCGACGACGCACCAGTCCGCGTAGTCGGTAACGACCTGCCGCGCTTCCGCCGGTGTCATCGGGTGGGCGAGCTTGCGGGTCGCGGCGTTGTAGAACTCCTGTAGATGACCGGGTCTGCGGCGTCGGCCTCAGTGCTCCGCGCGGTCATACAGGTCGTCTCGGCGCCACGTGCGTCCCCCGCGGTCGGTGGCGTCGTCCATCATCCGGAGCGCCGACTCGCGGGCTCGTATGTACCGGTCCCGTGCGTCGACGAGCTCGGTGATCTGCCGTGCCACCAGCCCGCTGATCGACGTCCCGCGTTCCGCCGCCAGAACCTTGGCCTTGCGGATCACCTCGTCGTTGAGCTGGACGGTGAGATTGCGCTTCATGGCCACAGTATTCCACGTGGAAAACAGTATTACACGTGGAACACCGTGTGGGACGTGGTTCAGCGTGGCAGTGCGGACGCCCGCCAAGCGCCGGGGCCGGGATCGAGCCGGGTCCGCAGCCGTGCAGCGGGGTCGCCCCACGCCGAGCGTCGCCGCGGCGGGGTGGGCGCCGAAGCGCGGGAGACCACCGCGGCGACCACCGCGGTCAGCGCGGCCAGCTCCGCGTCGGACGGGGTGCCGCGCACGATCCGCAGCAGCGGCCGCTCGTCGGAGGTCACAGCGGGATGTTCCCGTGCTTCTTCGGCGGATGCGTCTCCCGCTTGTCCGCGAGCATCCGCAGCGATCGCGCGACGTAGGAGCGGGTGAACGACGGCGGTATCACCGAGTCCACGTAACCGCGCTCGGCCGCGATGTAGGGGTTGGCGAGGGTGTCCTCGTACTCCTGCTGCCGCCGCGCCCGCAGCTCCTCGACGTCCTCGCCCTTCTCCTCCGCGGCAGCGAGCTCCTTGCGGTAGAGGATGTTCGCCGCGCCGGACGCGCCCATCACGGCGATCTGCGCCGTCGGCCAGGCGAGGTTCATGTCCGCGCCGAGGTGCTTGGAGCCCATCACGTCGTAGGCGCCACCGTATGCCTTGCGGGTGATCACCGTGACCTTCGGGACGGTGGCCTCCGCGTAGGCGTAGATCAGCTTCGCGCCGCGGCGGATGATGCCGTTCCACTCCTGGTCGGTGCCGGGCAGGAAGCCGGGGACGTCGACGAACGTCAGCACCGGCACGTTGAACGCGTCGCAGGTGCGCACGAACCGGGCCGCCTTCTCCGACGCGTCGATGTCGAGGCACCCGGCGAACTGCGTCGGCTGGTTTGCGACGATGCCGACCGCGCGACCCTCGACCCGGCCGAACCCGACCAGGATGTTCGGCGCGAACAGCTCGTGGACCTCGAGGAACTCCCCGTCGTCGACGACGCGGTTGATCACCTCGTGCATGTCGTAGGGCTGGTTCGCGGAGTCGGGGATCAGCGTGTCCAGCTCGCGGTCGGAGTCGGTGACGGTGTCCGCGATCGGCGCCTCGGACAGGTCGGGCGCGTCGAACCGCGGCGGCTCGGCGAGGTTGTTCGACGGCAGGAAGCTCAGCAGCTCCTTGACGT
>JALYQB010000119.1 GCA_030856045.1 Actinomycetota bacterium | reverse complement strand
GACGGCCACCCGGTGCTGCTCGAGTCCTACCTGGACGGTCCGGAGGCGTCGCTGTTCTGCCTCGTGGACGGCGAGTGCGTGGTGCCGCTGCTGCCCGCACAGGACTTCAAGCGCGTCGGGGACGGTGACACCGGGCCCAACACCGGCGGCATGGGTGCGTACGCCCCGCTGCCGTGGGCGCCCGCCGACCTCGCGGACGACGTGGTCGCGCGGGTCGTACAGCCCGTCGTCGACGAGCTCGCGCAACGCGACGCCGGGTTCTCCGGGCTGCTCTACGCCGGGCTCGCGCTGACGTCCGACGGGCCGCAGGTGATCGAGTTCAACTGCCGGTTCGGGGATCCCGAGGCGCAGGTCGTGCTGGCCCTGCTGCGCACCCCCCTCGCCGGATTGCTGCACGCCACGGCCGTCGGCGCCCTCGCCGGTCACCCGCCGTTGGACTGGGAGCCCGGCGCGGCCGTCGTGGTCGTCGTGGCGGCCGACGGCTACCCCGTCGTGCCCCGCACCGGGGACGTCATCACCGGGGCCGAGACCGACGGCATCCTGCACGCCGGGACGCGGCGGCGCGAAGACGGGGCCGTGGTCTCGGCGGGCGGCCGGGTGCTCTCCGTGATGGGTACCGGCGCCGATCTCGACGCCGCCCGCGAGCAGGCCTACCGCCGCGTCGAGGGCGTCCACCTCGCGGGCGCGCACCACCGCACGGACATCGGGCTGGCCGCGGCGCGCGGAGGAATCGAGTTGCCGGGCGTACGGTGATCCACGCGATAACGTCTGCCCCGCGGCGGCGAGTGCGGAGGTAGCGGCGGGGATGGTGACGTGGGACCGGAATGGTGACGCACTGTTGCTGGCCGTATCCCCGGACGGCGTGCGCTTCCTGCGGGAGCAGTGGTTGTGGCTCCGCGACCTCGTTCGCTGGCAGCTCGCCCGCTGCTCACCCGACCCACTCGCCGCGCTCGTCGGGCTCCCGGTGAGTGTCGGTGCGATCGACGGGCGCCTCGCCTATGTCGTCGATTACTGGTGCGGCACCGACGACCCGCCTGCGGTGCGCAGGGTTCGCGAGGGCTGGGTGCTGCACGACATCGAGATCGGCTTGGGCCGCGTGCTGGCCGCGCTGCCGCGGCACGGCGGCGTGGTGGAGATGCCCAGCCGGGTCGGCGGGACGCGGTCGGACGGTGTGGTCGTCGAGTGGGGCTGGATGATCGAGACCCTGCACGTCGTGCTCGACGTCTCGGGCCGGATCAGCGACCAATGGGAGCCGTCCTCATCCGAGTCGTCCCCATCCAGGACGTTGTCCGCCAGGACGCCACAGCGCGACTCGGAACGCCTGCTCCCGCCGCCACCCGCCGCGGAGGAGATCGAGGTGTACCAGCGCAGCCTGCAGTGGCTCGAGGCCGTGCTCGACGCACTGGCGCAGGCGGAGCGGGCCGCGCAGGCACCCGCGGATTGATGGCTTGGCAGATTCTCTACGATTCATGAGAACTTCAAGCAAGCATGAACGGGAAGGCGATGTCCGGGTCCGTCCAGGAGCCGTCGCGCGTCGAGCGCAAGCGGGCCGAGCGGGTGGCGCGCGTCGAGCGCACCGCGGCTCGGGTGTTCGCCGAGCGCGGCTACGAGGGCGCGAACCTCGACGAGATCGCGGCGCAGCTCGACATGCGCGGCCCGAGCCTCTACCACTACTTCTCGTCCAAGGAGGAGCTCTTCATGCGGTGCGTCCGCAACTCCGTGGACGAGGTGATCACCCGCCTGGAGGCTGTGGCGGCGGCCGAGAGCGATCCCGTCGAGCGGCTGCGGCTGCTGTTCCGCGAGCAGGTGCTCATCGAGGTGCGGGACTACCCGGACTTCCTCCCACTGTTCGTCAAGATCCGGCTTCCCGTGCCGGAACTGCGCGAGCGGCTGCTCGAGCTGCGACGGGACCACGAGGCCGTCTTCAAACGGGTCGTCGAGCAGGTCCGGGCAGCGCAGGGCATCGACCGGCGAACGGCGCTGGTGGCGCTGCACGTCGCGTTCGGCGCGCTGGCGTACCTGCAGGACTGGTACGACCCGACCGGCCCGATGGACGTCGAAGAGCTCGCGAACCGGGTCGCCGACACGTTGCTCGTGCCGTTCCTCGGCCCGTAGCAATCTAGTGACTGCTTGAAATTCGAGCAGGCAATCGACATGCTGGGTGGATGACACAGGCGGCACGGCAGCGTCCCGACACGGGTTCGAGCGCGGTGTACGAGGCCCCGTGGGCCTTCACCGACGACCACCTGCAGTGGCAGCGCACGGTCGCCGACTTCTGCGCCGACGTCGTCGCCGACGGTGCGGCCGACCGCAGCATCAACGGACGCTTCGACCCGGACCTGGTGCGCGCCGCGGGCAAGCTCGGCGTGTTCGGGCTGCTGGCCCCGGAGCCGCACGGTGGTGGCGCGGACCTGCGCACGCTCTGCCTGGCCACCGAGGAGCTGGCGACCGTCGACTCGTCACTGGCGGTCACGCTCCACGTGCAGGCCATCAGCGTCGCGCTGTTCACGCACCTCGCCCGCGGCCGCGACGAGTTGCTGGCCGAGGTGCTCCCGGGCGCCGCGAGCGGCGAGGACTTCATCTCCTTCGGCCTCACCGAGCCCTCGGGTGGGTCCGACGCGGGCAACATCGCCACCACTGCGCGCCGCGCGGGCGACGACTGGGTGATCAACGGCTCGAAGCAGTTCATCACCAACTCCGGCACGCCGTTCTCGCGCTACGTCATCCTGTTCGCCGCGACCGGGAGCGCGTCGAACGGCCACCGCGCTCCGGTGTCGGCGTTCCTCGTGCCGCTCGACGCGCCCGGCGTCACGGTCGGGCCCTCCTACGCCAAGCTCGGCTGGCGCGCCTCGGACACCCACCCGCTGTACTTCGACGACGTGCGGGTGCCGGGTGACGCGCTGCTCGGCGTGGCGGGCAAGGGTTACCGCGACGCGCTCGAGTTCCTCACCTGGGCTCGTATCCCGATCGCGGCGATGAGCCTCGGCCTCACCCGCGGCTGCCTCGCCGACACCCGGCGGTTCGTCGACGACCGCGAGTCGTTCGGCAAGCCGCTCGCCGGCTTCCAGGGCGTGGCGTTCCAGATCGCGGACATCGCCGCGGCCGTCGCCACCTGCCGGGTGCTGACCTACGACGCCGCGTGGAAGTACGACCGGGGTTTGCCGATCGAGCGGGAGGCGGCGATCGCGAAGCTCGTCACCTCCGAACTCGCCAACAAGGCGGCCTACACCGCGACGCAGCTGCAGGGCGGCTACGGCTTCATCCAGGAGACCGACGCGACGCGGCACTACCAGGACGCGCGCATCCTCACGATCGCCGAGGGCACGTCCGAGGTGCAGCGGCTGCTCATCGCGCGCGGTCTCGGCCTGCCGGTCTAGGAGGCCGCTGAAAAACCCGGCAGGGTGGGCGGCGTGTCTGCGAGGGGTCGCCGACCGGTCTGGGATGATCTTCGGGTGCAGGGTGTGGAGGGGTCGGGTCGGGAGTTGTGGGACGCCGGGGAGGTGGTGGGGCATCTGGTCGCGGAGGGGAGCATGTTCGCGTTCCTGGCCGCGCACCGTGTGCGGGTGTTTCCCGATGAGCAGTACGCGGATCTGTTTTCCCCGGTGGGTCGGCCGTCGTTGCCGGCGACCCGGATGGCGG
>JALYQB010000070.1 GCA_030856045.1 Actinomycetota bacterium | reverse complement strand
CCGCGGCGCTGGCCGCCGCGCACGCCCGGGGCGCGGAGAAGGTGGTACTGGCCGACACGGGATCGGGGATCGTCGGCTTCGCCGACTGGGCGGAGCAGCTGATCGCCGAGTCCACCGGCAAGGAGGGCATCGGGCTGCTGCCCGTCGTGGTCGAGGGACCTGCCGCCCCCGGCTTCGCCGACGCGGGCGAGGACGCGACCGCCGTCGCGCTGGTCGACCGCGCAGCGGGCGACCACGTCGGTCACTGCGCGGTCGCGGTCTCCGGCACGCTGGGGGGACAACTGCTGCTGTGGGAGCACGCCACCGCGATCGCGGGACGGCTGCTGGGGATCAACCCGTTCGACCAGCCGGACGTCGAGACCGCCAAGATCGCGGCCCGAGCGCTGCTCTCCGATGACACGGGCGCGGCCGGACCTGCCTTCACCGACGGCGCGATCGAGGTGCACGCCGACTGGCTCCCAGTCGGCACCTCGACCGCGAGCGGGGCGCTGCGTGCCCTGCTGGCCGCCGTCCCGTCCCCCGGCTACCTGGCGGTGCAGGCCTACCTCGACCGCCTGGCGGACGCGTCGGCCGCGGTCCTGCGCGCGGAGCTGGCGCGGTCGACGGACGTGCAGACGACCTTCGGGTGGGGCCCCCGCTTCCTGCACTCCACCGGGCAGTACCACAAGGGCGGCCACCAGAACGGCGCGTTCCTGCAGCTCACCGGCGCCGTCGAGGAAGACCTGCCGGTGCCGGGGACCCGATACACCCTCGCCGGGCTGCAGCGCGCGCAGGCCGTCGGTGATGGGAGGGTGCTGCGCGAGCACGGCCGTCCGGTACTGCGACTGCACTTCACCGACCGCGCCGCGGGGCTCGTCCAGCTCATGCAGGCGCTGCCGGAGGCGGCGCCGTGACCCATCCGGCCTGGGTGAACCCGCTCCGCGACCCGCGCGACAAACGGCTGCCCCGCATCGCCGGGCCCAGCGGGCTGGTCATCTTCGGCGTGACCGGTGATCTGGCCCGCAAGAAGCTCATGCCCGCGATCTACGACCTGGCGAACCGTGGGCTGCTGCCGCCGGGCTTCGCGCTCACCGGCTTCGCCCGCCGCGACTGGGCCGACCAGGACTTCGGCCGCGTCGTGCACGACGCCGTCCGGGAGCACGCGCGCACCCCGTTCGACCAGGAGGTGTGGAACCGTCTCGCGGAGGGGTTCCGCTTCGTGCCGGGCAGCTTCGACGACGACGCCGCGTTCGACACCCTCGCCGCAACCGTGGCGGACCTCGACAGAGAGCGCGGCACGGGCGGCAACCACGCCTTCTACCTGTCGATCCCGCCGGGGGCGTTCCCGGTGGTGAGCAAGCAGCTCGCACGCTCCGGCCTCGCCGCGCAGAACGTCGGCCAGTGGCGGCGGGTGGTCGTCGAGAAGCCGTTCGGTCACGACCTCGCGAGCGCGCAGGAGCTCAACGCGCTGCTGGGCGACGTCTTCGGCGAGGAAGCGGTGTTCCGCATCGACCACTACCTCGGCAAGGAGACCGTCCAGAACATCCTCGCGCTGCGCTTCGCGAACCAGCTGTTCGACCCGATCTGGAACAGCCACTACGTGGACCACGTGCAGATCACGATGGCCGAGGACATCGGCCTCGGCGGCCGCGCCGGTTACTACGACGGCATCGGCGCTGCGCGCGACGTGATCCAGAACCATCTGCTGCAGCTCCTCGCGCTCACGGCGATGGAGGAGCCGGTGTCGTTCTCCCCCCGATCGCTGCGCGCCGAGAAGGTCAAGGTCCTCTCCGCGACGAAGCTCGTCGGACCGCTCGACGAGACCACCGCGCGCGGCCAGTACACCGGTGGGTGGCAGGGCGGGAGGCAGGTCGTCGGCCTCACCGGGGAGGAGGGCTTCGACCCCCGATCCCGCACCGAGACCTTCGCCGCGATCACCCTCGCCGTCGACACCCGTCGCTGGGCGGGCGTGCCGTTCTACCTGCGGACCGGCAAGCGCGTCGGCAGGCGGGTCACCGAGATCGCGGTGGTGCTCCGGCGCGCGCCCCACCTGCCGTTCGACGACACGATGACCGAGGAACTGGGGCAGAACGCGCTGGTGATCCGCGTGCAACCGGACGAGGGCGTCACGATGCGCTTCGGCTCGAAGGTGCCCGGCACGGCGATGGAGGTGCGGGACGTGTCCATGGACTTCGGCTACGGCACGTCGTTCACCGAGGCCTCCCCCGAGGCCTACGAGCGGCTCATTCTCGACGTGCTGCTCGGGGAGCCGTCGCTGTTCCCGGTGGACGAGGAGGTCGAGCTGTCCTGGCGGATCCTCGACCCCGTACTCGAGCACTGGGCTGCCGGCGGGGAAGCCGAGCCGTATCCGGCGGGGACCTGGGGACCGCCGTCGGCTGAGGCGATGATGGCCCGCACCGGCCGGACCTGGCGGCGGCCATGACCGCCGACGCACTCCTTCCCGCGGAGGCGGCGACATGATCGTAGACCTGCCCTCCACCACGACCGCCGCGGTGAACCGCACGCTCGTCGAGCTGCGGGAGAAGGGCGGCGCGGTCGCCCTCGGCCGGGTGCTGACGCTCGTGATCGTCACCGACGACGGCGACCGGGCCGAGGCGTCGATCGAGGCAGCGAACTCCGCGAGCCGGGAGCACCCGTGCCGGGTGCTCGTACTCGCGCGGGGCCTGAAGAAGGCCGCGGCACGGCTGGACGCCCAGATCCGGGTCGGCGGTGACGCCGGTGCCTCCGAGGTCGTGGTGCTGCGCATGTACGGGCCGCTCGCCGGACAGGGTGCGAGCGTCGTGATCCCCCTGCTGCTGCCGGATGCCCCGGTCGTCGCGTGGTGGCCCGGTGACGCCCCCACCGTGCCTGCGCAGGACCCGGTCGGACGGCTGGCGCAGCGCAGGATCACCGACGCCGCCACCTCCCGCAACCCGGCTCGGGCGCTCGAAGCGCGCCGATCGTCCTACGCCGAGGGAGACACGGACCTGGCGTGGACCCGGCTCACGATGTGGCGCGGGTTGCTCGCTGCAGCGCTGGACCAGCCCCCGTACGAGGACGTCGACGCGGCGACGGTGACCGGTGCGAGCGACTCGCCGTCCACGGACCTACTCGCCGGATGGCTGACCTCGTGCCTCGGGACGCCCGCGCGCCGGGTGCGGTCGGGAACCGGCGGCGGGATGGTGTCGGTACGCCTGGACCGGCGCTCCGGGCCGGTGGAGATCGTCCGCCCGGACGGCGTGACGGCCACGCTGAGCCAGCCGGGCCAGCCGGACCGACGCATCGCGCTACAGCGCCGCAGCGTCCGCGAGTGCCTCGCCGAGGAACTGCGCCGTCTCGACGCCGACGAGGTGTACCAGTCCGCGCTGGCGGGGCTGCCGGGGCGGCGGAGGTGACCCCGCCGGACGTGGTGGTGCACCGCACCCCGGAGCTGCTCGCCGC
>JALYQB010000039.1 GCA_030856045.1 Actinomycetota bacterium | reverse complement strand
ACCTCGGGGACCTGCCCTACCCGCCTGACCACCCGAAGATGCCGGGCGAGCCGCTGCGGGTGCAGCCATCCCGCGCAAAGCGTCCTACCAGCGGAAACACAACCGATTAGCATCGTGCCGGTCCTAGTACTACAGGATCAGATCGAGGAGAAATGCCTGGTCGCCGGGACATCCGGGCTGGCATCGTCGCAGGTCAAAGAAGCCCGTCTATACATCTGGCCCTGTAGTACTAGTGCCTCGTTCAAGTGGCACCTGCGCGCTGAGAAGAAGCCCGAGCGCACCGCCGTGCTCTACGGGATGTGCGTGCGCATGTTCTGCGAGTGGCTGGCCGCCCACGGGCGCCCAGCGACGCTCGACGAGCTGACCCGGGCCGCCGTGCAGGAGTGGCTCACCGAGCTGGCGGAGACCCGGGAGGCGTCGACCGTGCGGACCCGGTTCAAGGGGCTGCACCGGTTCTGCGGCTGGCTGGTGAACGAAGGGGGCTCGACGAGCACCCGATGCGCACCCTCACCGCGCCGACCCGCGCCCAAGCCCGTCCCCGTGCCCGATGACGACGAGCTCGCCGCGCTGATCAAGGTGTGCGCCGGGAAGGACTTCACCGACCGGCGCGACGAGGCGCTGATCCGGCTGCTGCTCGACACTGGCATCCGCGTCTCCGAGGCGTGCCGGCTCGCAGTGTCCGACGCCGACCTCGACCGCGAGATGGCGATGGTGACAGGCAAGGGCAACAAGATCCGCCCGGTGTACTTCGGGGCCCGCACCGCCCGCGCACTGGACCGCTACGTCCGGGAACGTCGCCGGCACCGCTGGTGCCACCTCGACGCGCTGTTCCTGACCCAGCGCGGCGCCCTCTCCACCGACGGCGCCCGGGATCGGATCAAGGTCCGCGCCGCGGCGGCCGGACTGCGGGACCGGATGCACCCGCACTGGTTCCGCCACAGCTCGCCGCCGGGTACGACTGGTGACCCTCAAGCCGTGTCTCGGGTGCGGTGAGCCCACCGAGCGGGAACGCTGCCCCAACGCCGCACCGGCCGTCGAGCGGAGGATCACCCACGCCGCCAAGCCCTCCGCACGCGCCCGCTGGCCCCGGCCGGTCCATTCGCGACGTCGCTGTCCGCTGCGGCCCCTGCAACCGCGCCGCCGGCCCGGCCCGCACTCGCGGAGGGGAACCGCCCGAGCGGACTCAGGACCCCGGGGCAATCGTCAAGATCGGTTACACACCGTGGCTGGGGAGGGCTGAGCCGTGCGTGCTGGCCCGAAAGCGGCCCCGTCCGGCCTTCCGCTGCCTCTGCAGGAACTGCCCGAGGCCGGTTCCGCTCGTGTCGCCGCGTTCATCGAGACATCCGCGTGGTGAAGGGGGCACGGATAATCCGACGACCCCGCGATGGCCGCTGCCCGACCGACACGAGCGTCTGCGTGGCCTGCGGCCGGGTCCCTCCTCGCTGCTCGCGGTGCGGACGGGGCGCTGCGGTGCCGCAGGTGCCACTTCGCCCACCGGGAGGCGTCGTGACCCGCAACCGCGCCCGCCCTGCGCCTGCTCCGCGACGAGCTGGGCCACCCCGTTTGCCACCGGGACGAAGGACCGGTGACCACCCACCCGAAGGAGAACCGCCATGACCACCACCACACCCGCCACCGACACCCGGCCCCCCTGCTAGCAATGGCCCGTGACGCGATGCCCGGCCGCGCCGAGATCGTGGCCGCGCGCTCAGGTACCGCGAGGGGCCGGGCCATGTACCGGGCCACGAAGGGGTGATCGAGTGGCCGTGACGCACTCGCCGCGCTGGCTGGCGAGGGCGGCACCGAGGTCCCGCTCCGGCGGCGTGACCCCCGCCGTGCGCGTCAACGTCACCCGAACTCGCGTCCTCCGCGCAGAGATCGGGCCTGTGCCCGCACGGTGCCACCACCCACCACCAGGGGAGTGGGGCCAAGTGCCCCTTGATCAGGACCGCCGGTGAGGGCCGCCGTGCGTCTGTCAAGTACTAAACTTTCGACTCCCTGAGTTTCCTTGGAGCTGTCACGCAGAGCGACGGAATGGCTGTCCGCTCACCCAGCGGAGAGTGTCACGCAGGGGCTAGGGGCGTTGTCTCAAGGTTGGTCGGCAGCAGCGACCTCATCTCCTTGTGAGTGGGCCACTGAGGTGTGTCCCATCCGCTGGCATGGAGCGCAGCACGGACGGCCGACTGGCCTACGGCTAGGGCCTCGTCCTCGGAGGCTGCTTCGGCGCTCAGCTCGATCTCTACTACAGCGCCACCTCGGTCAGCCGACACCGTCGAGTCCTTGACCTCCGGCGTGCATCGCTCCTGCTCAAGGAGGGCCTCGGTGAGCAGGTCAGCGTGTTTGAAGAGGTCACCGCCACTCACGACCTTGAACTTCCAGTGGATGAAGATGCCGACTGACATCACGCACCTCCTTCGATCATGCAAGTCTGCCGCTTCATCCAAGCTAGCGCCTGCCGACCGTAGTTTGGGTTGCTGGGTGTGAGGTGGATGGACCGCTGGTGTTCACCACACGGGCACTTCACCCGGTAGTACATCGGCGGGTCTTCGATGGTCCACCCGGCGGCGTCGAAGGCGGCGAGCACCTCCTCGAGTTCCTTGCGCTGATGCTTACGCCAGTAACCCATCTCACCCCCTGGTGTCTAGTCGTTAGTGCTCGACACATCGTGACGTTGCAGGCAGACCTGACACCCTCACCGACCCCTCTCGATCGAGCGGCCTCAGGAGTCGGTCCTGGTCCCCGTTGCGCGACTTGGTGCGCACCGTACGCTCGTATCCCGACCCAGACCCGGCGCCGGTACGCCCCGGTCCCAGCACGCGGGCAGGGCCGTT
>JALYQB010000031.1 GCA_030856045.1 Actinomycetota bacterium | reverse complement strand
GGCCGGTGCCGCGGGCGAGCCGACGGGGGCGACGCGGGCGTGGGAGTTCGGGGACGCCGAGCCGTGGGACGCCCCGCGGACCGTGCGCAACGCGGTGCTGCGGAGAAGTCAACGTTCCGGCGCCGGTACGCCGCTGCTGGCCGTGTCCGACGTCGAGGTGGTGGAGACCGAGCAGCGGTCACGGGCCGCGGTGGCGCTCTGCGTGGACACCTCCTGGTCGATGGTGCAGGACGGCCGGTGGGTGCCGATGAAGCGGACCGCGCTGGCGCTGCACCACCTGGTGCGGACCCGGTTCCGGTCGGATGCGCTCGAGCTCATCACGTTCGGCCGCTACGCGCAGCAGGTCGACATCGCGGCGCTGACCGGGCTGGAGGGGGTGTGGGAGCAGGGCACAAACCTGCACCACGCACTGCTGCTCGCCGGACGGCACCTGCGGCGGCACCCCGACGCCGCGCCGGTGCTCCTGGTCGTCACCGACGGGGAGGCCACCGCGCACCTGGAGCCCGACGGCGAGGCGCTGTTCAGTTACCCGCCGCTACCCGACACGCTCGCGCTCACCGTGCGGGAGATGGAGTCGCTCGCGAAGCTCGGCGCCTCGGTGACGGTCGTGATGCTCGGCGACGACCCGCAGGTGGCGGCGTTCGTGCACGCCCTCGCCCGGCGCTGCGGCGGCCGCGTGCTCGACCCCGGCATCGACGGCCTCGGCGCCGCAGTCGTCGGCGACTACCTCCGCCACCGCCACTGACCCCTCCCACCCCGGCGTGTCGCGCAGTTCGGTCGCGCGTGTCGGCGTGTTTCGGAGCGCGTGTCGCCCGGTTTCGGAGCGCGTGTCGCCCGGTTTCGTGGTGCGTATCCGCCGGCGCGGGTGCCCGACACGGACCACGAGACTGACGGACACGCGCCACCGAACCCGCCGACACGCGCCACGAAACCGGCTGACACGGGGCCCCGGACCGGCGGACACGCGGGGTGAGGGGCACCACGTAGGGTCGGCGGCATGCAGTCCTGGACCGCCGTGGATCTTCCGCAGCTACCCGGTCGGGGGCCTGCGCTGCGGCTGCACGACACCGCCGCAGGGGAGATCCGGCCCATCGCGCCGGGGGCCACCGCCACGATGTACGTCTGCGGCATCACCCCGTACGACGCCACCCACCTCGGCCACGCGGCCACCTACCTCGCCTTCGACCTCGTGCACCGCACCTGGCGCGACGCGGGCCACGACGTGCACTACGTGCAGAACGTCACCGACGTCGACGATCCGCTGCTGGAGCGCGCGACGCGGGACCAGGACGACTGGATCGTGCTCGGCATGCGGGAGACGGCGCTGTTCCGCGAGGACATGGTGTCGCTGCGGGTGCTGCCGCCGCGGGACTTCGTCGGCGCGGTCGAGTCGGTGCCCGAGATCGTCGAGGTCGTCGCGAAGTTGCTGGCCTCCGGAGCCGCGTACCGCGCCGAGGACCCCGAGCACCCCGACGTCTACTTCGACCACCGCACGACCGGGCGGTTCGGCTACGAGTCCCGCTACGACGAGCCGACCATGCGCGGATTCTTCGCCGAGCGTGGCGGCGACCCGGACCGCCCCGGCAAGCGGCACCCGCTCGACGCGCTGCTGTGGCGCACCGCCCGCGAGGGGGAGCCCGCGTGGGAGACCGAGCTCGGCCCGGGTCGTCCCGGTTGGCACGTGGAGTGCTCCGCCATCGCACTGAACCGTCTCGGCGGCGGGTTCGACGTGCAGGGCGGCGGCTCGGACCTGATCTTCCCCCACCACGAGTTCTCCGCGGCCCACGCCGAGGCGTTGACCGGCGAGCACCCGTTCGCCCGGCATTACGTGCACAGCGCGATGATCGGGCTCAACGGCGAGAAGATGTCCAAGTCCAAGGGCAACCTCGTGTTCGTCTCCCGGCTGCGCGCCGACGGCGTCGACCCGATGGCGGTGCGGCTCGCACTGCTCTCCGGGCACTACCGCACCGACCGCTCCTGGACCGACGAGCTGCTGGTCGAGTCCACCGCGCGGCTCGGCCGGTGGCGGGAGGCCGCCGCGCTCCCCGCCGCCGCGCCCGCCGAGGACGTCGTGTCCCGCCTTCGCACGCACCTCGCCGACGACCTGGACACGCCGCGTGCGATCGCCGCCGTCGATGCCTGGGCTGCGGAGACCCTCAGCAGGCGCGGCCGCGACGAGCGGGCGCCCGGCCTGCTCCGGACGGGGGTCGACGCGCTGCTCGGCATCGCGCTGTGAGCCGCGACGACGCACTCCCTTCCGCGGAGGAGCCATTGAGCCGCGACGACGCACTCCCTTCCGCGGAGGAGCCATTGAACGCCGACGGGTTCAGCGTGAGGCTCGCCCGCAGCGCGGTGCTGGTGGCCGGCGCGGCGATCCTGGTCGTCGAGACCCTCGCGACCCGCCTGGTCGCCCCGTATGTCGGCCTCACCCTCGAATCCACGACCGCCGCTATCGGCGTCGCGCTGCTCGGTATCGCCGCGGGCGCGACGTGGGGCGGGCGGCTCGCCGACGCTCTGCCGCCGCGC
>JALYQB010000027.1 GCA_030856045.1 Actinomycetota bacterium | reverse complement strand
TGGTAAGAAGGGTCGGGTCGCCGTGACCGTTGCCGAGGCACTCGATGCGCTGCTCGGGTCGGATCGGACCGGAGACATGCGCGCCGATCTGATCGCTGGCGCCCGCGAGGCGATGGCTCGCCGCGAGCGCAACACCGAGCACGGCGGCACCGTCATCGCCGCCTTGCGCGAGACGGGCGCGTCGTGGCGGGACATCGAGCAGGCCACCGGGATACCGCGCACCACCGCGCAGCGGTGGGCCGAACCGCCGGAGCGTGCGGAGGCATGAGCCCGTCGCCCGAGGAGTAGCCCCGTTCTCCCAGGTGGCTCAGCGGTCGGGGTCTACAGGGCTCGACCCATCCGGCCGGGGTCGCCACTAGCGTCGACCAGTTCCTGGCCGACGCTGCCGAGACAGAGTGGACAGAGCGTTGCGACGGGTGCTGGGCCCGCTCCAGCGCATCTGAGGGCGCTGTGGGCTTACAGCGGGCCGCTGCGTAGCCCTTCGTGGCGGCCTCGGCCATCACCGAGACGGCGAACGCATGGTGCGCACCGTCGTACGGGCTCTTCGCCCGGATCACGGCGATCATCCGGCGTGTCGGGGCGCTCGGGACCGGCGAAGCGTTCGACGGCCTCGCCTGCGGGCGAGCACCAGTTCCACCTGAGCCGAGAGCCAGTCGCGGAAGGTCACTCATCGACCGTGGTGGCCTGTGAGAACGGGGAGTGACAAGCCGGTGACAAGGGTGTCCAGCGATGCCGGTCATGGCACCCTGGACGCATGGTCACGACCGGTGTCGGTAGTCGAGTCGCTGAGGAGCGCAAGCTCGCCGGGCTCACCCAGGCGCAGCTCGCCACCCGTGCGAACGTCTCGACCAGCCTGATCAGGGCGGTGGAGCAGGGCCGTTCGCCCGCTTCACCCGCCTTCGTCTCGGCGATCTCGCGAGCGCTGAACGTCGGGGTGCCCGACCTGCTCGACCAGCCGTTTCCCCGGCAGAGCCAGGCGGACCATCAGCTCTTCGCCACGGTCCCAGGGATCCGGCGCGAGCTGGCTGCCTACCGGATACCACCCGACGACTCCGTCCGACCCCGCTCCCTGCCCGAGCTGGCCACCGCCGTGGCCGAGGCATCTCGTCAGCGCCACGAGGGGAACCTCGCCAGCCTGGGCAGTCACATCCCGTCGCTCCTCGAAGAGCTGCGGGCCGCCGTCTGGCTGCTCGACGACAGCGACCAGCAGCGGGCCTACAGCCTGCTCGCCGAGGCGTACTACGCCGTGGACCAGGTGCTCTCGAAGCTCGGCCATGTCGACCTCGCCTCGCTGGCGGTGGACCGCTACGAGTGGGCTGCTGAGCGCTCCGGCGACCCGCTGGCGGTGCTCATCGGGCACTACCGACGTGCCGGTGAACTGATCAGCGCAGCGGACTGGGACTCGGCGGCTCGGTTTCTGGAGAGCAGCCGATCCAGCATTGAGGACCAGATCGGCCACGCCGACCCGGCGACGCTCTCGGTGTGGGGGAACCTGCATTTGAAGAGCGGGTTGGCCGCAGCTCGGGCGGGGCGACGTCAGGAGTCCGATGCGCACCTGACGGAGGCTCGCGAGACCGCTACGCGCATCGGCACCGACCGGGACGACTACCGGCTCTTCTTCGGGCCGACCAACGTCGACATCTGGTCGGTGGGCCTGGCGGTGGAGATGTGCGACGGCACTGAGGGCGTCAAGCGCGCCGCCGGTGTCACCTTCCCGAAGGGCACCCCGCGCGAGCGGGTCGGGCATCACCACATCGACACGGCCCGCGCCTGGCTGCTCTACGGAGACCGCGAGCAGGCCCTGGCCAGCCTCAACCGCGCCCGGCACACCGCACCGCAGCAGACGCGGTACCACCCGATGGTCCACGAGACCATCCGCGTGCTGGCCCGCGAAGACCGTCGCCGCACCGACACCGTCCAGGGCTTCGCCGCGTGGTGCGGCATCTCCTGACCTGTGGTGTCGGCGTCGTCGCCGGCGGTACCGTCTAGTCATGTCGCGGCTCCAGCGAATCACGTCCGACCCGGCGGTCTGCCACGGCCAGCCGATGGCGCGAGGGTTGCGTTACCCGGTCGAGAATCTGTTGGAGCTGCTGTCGTCGGGTATGACGAGCGATGAGGTGCTCGACGACTACCCGGATCTGGAGCGTGACGACCTGCTTGCAGCGTTGGAGTTCGGTGCGCTTGCGGCGGGCGGCGGCCGGGTGGTCCGCTCGGCGCCGCGTGAAGTTCCTCGTCGACGCTCAGCTTCCTGTTCGGCTCGCACGGTGCCTGAATGGTGCCGGGCACGACGCGTGCCACACGTCGGAACTCTCGGAGGGCAACCGCACGACTGAGCGAGCCGCTCCTGCGACGGTCCGAGGACGGCGCGGACGGTGTCGGCGTCGGCCACGGCGACCATCACGGCCCGGCCGGCGGCGACCGCCCCGAGCGGGTGTCGCGGAAGAACTCAGTCGCCGGTGTAGAGCCGTTCGAGGTCGACGAGCTCGACGTCGCCGCTGATGTCCGCCTCTCGCCGCAGGTCGGCGTCGAACCCGGCTCGGCTGAACAGCAGCAG
>JALYQB010000009.1 GCA_030856045.1 Actinomycetota bacterium | reverse complement strand
GAGCAGCACCTCCGCGGCGGTGAGCGCGGCCGCGTCGGCGGCACCGAGGCGGGCCAGCTGCGCGGCGAGGCGGACATCCGTCCAGAGGTCGAGGTCGTCGTGGGACGCGGGGCCGTCCGTCCCGAGCCCCACCGCAACCCCCGCCGCGCGCAGCGCCAGCAGCGGTGCGGTCCCGGACGCGAGCTTCGCGTTGGACGCCGGGCAGTGCGCCACCCCGGTGCCGTGGCGGGCGAGCACCGCGATGTCCTCCGCCGACAGGTGCACGGCGTGGGCGGCGAGTACGCGCGCCCCGTCCCCCAGGACGCCGAGGCGTTCCAGCAGCAACGGCACCGAGCCGTGCTCGGCGCGGATCGCCGCGTCCTCGCCTTCCGAACGGATGCGGGGGACGGACAGCTTGGTCTCGATCAGAGGGCCTGGGATGGCAGCTCCTGCCGTCGCCTCGTCTGGTGATCAGGAGGTTACGCCACGGACCACTACCCGAAAGGGGGTAAGCGTGGGCTCGACTGTGCTGTGTCGACTAGAGGTTCTGGAGCGTCGGCCCACGCCGCCCGGTCGGCACGCCGCGCGAACCGAAGACTGCCCTCGCGACGTGCCCTGACGGCTTCGCCTTGTGCGCGAGGGCCGTGAGCCTTGGTGTCCGACGCGTTCGCGAGGCCGAGAAGGATCACTGTGCTGCAGTGACGTCACGGTCGAGTACAACGAGTGCCGGGCGCGACGGGTCAAGCGCCTTCGTGCGACGGCGCAGATGATGCCGCCACATGCAGCCCCGGCACCTGTCCCGATGGCGAGCGCCTCGGCGCCGAACAGCAACAGCGCTGTGGTTGCACCCCCGCCTGCTCCTACTCCGACGAGGCCGCCACCGGCCCAGGCCCATGACCTCGTTGGTCCTTCCTGCATGTCCACTCCCTTGTTCGGTCGTTCGCTGGTCTCTAGCCCGGATCTACCGTCTTGCTCAGGTCGCTACCTGCCTCGGATCCTCGGTCCTTGATCCCAACGCGCCTTGGGCGGCGTCTCTGCAAACTAGGAACAGTTGAGATGAGCGTGCGTCGTCACTCTTGACGGTTGTGGTGATGAGACTCGCGACCGTGATGGAGGGGCTGACTCGGCTTCAGGACTGGCGCAGCAGGTGCAGCTCGTCGGCTCCCACGCGGCTACCCCGGGCGGCTGCTCGCCGCGAGCTGGTGGTCACCCTCCCTCAAACCCGGGGCGAGACAGTCGAGCGACCGGCTTTCTCGGTGAGCAGCCAACGCCGTCGGGCGGTCAAGCGAGGGTGGCCACGGGAACGGGGTCCGGATCGGGTCCGGAGTCGATGATGTCTGTAAGGAGGTCGAGGCCGGGTCGATCCACGGATCGAGCATTGGCGCTGAGGACGATGACCGCGGCCTGGTGTTCGGGGGCGATGGCCAGCAGGCTGCGGTAGCCACCGGTGCCGCCGTTGTGGAACAGCACCCGGTGCCGGGTGCGGGGCAGGGGGGCCGAGAGCCATCCGAGGTGGGCGGTGGCCCGGGCGTTGACGCGGTGTGTGGTGGTGCGGGTGAGATCGATGGCTTCGGCGAGTTCTTCCGGCGCGGGGCCCATCTGGGCCTGGACCAGCTTGAGCATGTCGGGCACGGTGGAATGCAGGCCGCCGGCGCCGGCGAGGGCGGCCAAGTGCCAGCGTGGGCGCGGCCGGCCGGCGCGGGAGTGGCCCATGGCTAGTCGGCCGGTGCGTCTGGAGTCGAGGACCACGTGGGTATCGGTCATGCCGAGAGGCCGGCAGATTTCGGTCTGGATGAGCGAGTCGTAGTCGGCGCCGGTGCGTCGGGCCAGGGCGAGTCCGAGCAGGCCCGCGCCGAGGTTGGAGTAGTGGAAGCGGGTCCCGGGCTCCGACCGCAGTCGGGTGCGCCGTAACCCGTCCAGCAGGATTTCGCCCGTGCAGCCTGCGTAGGGGTCCGATCGGAACAGGCCCTGCGGCATCAGGCCTTTAGGTAGCCGGGGCAGTCCCGACGTGTGGCAGGCCAGGTGGGCCAGCTTGATGACCTCGTTACCGCGTTCGGGTACCGCGATGTCGCGGGGCAACAACTCCTGCAAGGGTTCGTTCAGTCCCACGACGCCACGCACGGCGAGCCGGGCCAGAGCCAAGGCAGTGAACGTCTTGGTGACCGAACCGATCTCGAACAACGTGCCGGGGTCTGCACCGTGCAGTGCGCACTGCCCACGCCGCACGGCACCCACCGCGACGACGCCACCACGTCGGGCGCCGAGCCGCTGCGCCGCTTGTTGCACCAGGCCCTCTAGAACCGAGGCCATGATCGTCAGTCCTCCGCCCGGCCGAACAGGCGCCGGCCGCCGTACTTCTTGTGCACGGCCTGCTTCGAGACCCCCAGCGCTCCGGCGATCTGCGTCCATGTCGCCCCGGCCACGCGCGCCCGGTGCACCAGGACCTCTTCCTGCCCCTCCAGGCGGTGACGCAGCGCACGCGCCTCGCGCAGGCCCTCGAGCGGGTCTGCGTTCTCGGTGATCGGCGAGTGATCAACTCCAGTCATTAGTCAACCGTAGTTGACTTTTGCCTGGTCGTCAATCTTGGTTGACTCTGATCCGGTCGGTCGACCAGGCAGGCGCTTGGCGGCCTCGTTGACGGGCCGACGAGCTCGTGCGCGTCCGACCGCCCGGGAGCGAAGAGGTGCGTGACCCGTCTCTCGTGATGCTCCAGGAGCACGGCCTCAGCCTTTGGCCGTCGCCGTCCTGCGCTACGTGCAGACGCTGGAGGCCAATGAGACCTACACCGGCGTCGTGACTGCCGATGCCGTTGCAGCCGCTGTCGACGCCAACCCCCGGATGGTCAAGACCGAGCTGGAGCGGCTGCTCGAGGATCGCTACCTCGATGCCGCGGACCACGCCGAGGACTTCGACGGCGGCTTGGACATATCCGCGCCGCGACTGACCACTGGCGGGGTCGCTGCTCTGGCGCGTTAACGCGGATTTCCGCGTTACGTCGGCATGTGGCGCGTGTCCTGGGATCAGTGCGCGAGGCGGCGGGCGGTCCCGCGCAGCGCGGCGCGGACCGCGGCCCGGTCGACCAGGGTGGGCTCGCCGGCGTCCACCACCCGCTCCCCCG
>JALYQB010000785.1 GCA_030856045.1 Actinomycetota bacterium | reverse complement strand
TGCGAGCCCCGGCTCGCAACGCCACTCACGAGGGCCGGTATCCGTACGCTCGTACCGCTGGATGTCGCTACGGAAGGAGATGCCTCGCCTCATGGGCAAGATCAAGGTCGAGGGAACCGTCGTCGAGCTCGACGGCGACGAGATGACCCGGATCATCTGGCAGTTCATCAAGGACAAGCTGATCCACCCGTACCTCGACATCGACCTCGAGTACTACGACCTCGGGATCGAGAGCCGGGACGCCAGCGACGACCAGATCACCGTGGACGCCGCGACCGCGATCCTGCGCCACGGTGTCGGCGTCAAGTGCGCCACCATCACGCCGGACGAGGCGCGGGTCGAGGAGTTCGGCCTGAAGAGGATGTGGCGCTCGCCGAACGGGACGATCCGCAACATCCTCGGTGGCGTCGTCTTCCGCGAGCCGATCGTGATGGGCAATATCCCGCGTTACGTCCCCACCTGGACCAAGCCGATCATCATCGGCCGCCACGCCCACGGTGACCAGTATCGCGCAAGCGACTTCACGGTGCCCGGCCCTGGCACCGTGACCATCAGTTACACGCCTGCGGACGGTGCCGGCGAACCGATCGAGCTCGAGGTGGCGCAGTTCCCGGAGGGCGGCGGTGTCGCGCTCGGGATGTACAACTTCCGCCGCTCCATCGAGGACTTCGCCCGCGCGTCCTTCCGCTACGCCCTCGGGCGCGAGTACCCCCTCTACATGTCCACCAAGAACACGATCCTCAAGGCTTACGACGGCATGTTCAAGGACGTGTTCCAGGAGATCTACGAGGCGGAGTTCGAGGCCGCGTTCCGCGAGAAGGGCCTCACCTACGAGCACCGGCTCATCGACGACATGGTCGCCGCGGTGATGAAGTGGGAGGGCGGTTACGTCTGGGCCTGCAAGAACTACGACGGCGACGTGCAGTCCGACACCATCGCGCAGGGCTTCGGCTCGCTCGGGCTCATGACGTCGGTGCTCATGACCCCGGACGGCAGGACGGTGGAGGCGGAGGCCGCGCACGGCACCGTCACCCGGCACTTCCGCCAGCATCAGCAGGGCAGGCCCACCTCCACGAACCCGATCGCGTCGATCTTCGCGTGGACACGGGGCCTCGCCCACCGCGGCGAGCTGGACTCGACGCCGGCCGTCACCCGGTTCGCCGAGACGCTGGAGAAGGTCTGCATCGACACCGTCGAGAGCGGGCGCATGACGAAGGACCTCGCCGCGCTCGTCGGCGGCGACGCCGCGTACCTGTCCACCGAAGAGTTCCTCGACGCGCTGGACAGGGAACTGGCGCTTCGCGCCTCGTGAGTGGCGATGCGAGCGGGAACTCGCATCGCCACTCACGACGCCGGCCGCTGCTGGGGGAGCTGCCAGCTGTGGTGGCTACCGGGGTGGTCCAACCAGATCCGTTGGTGCTCAGGGGTGACGGTGAGGCCGAAGCGGTCCCACCCGGGTTCGCCGAGGCTGGTCCACAATCGGTGGACGTCCTCGATCGTCGGCCACAACCGCTGCGGGCCTGCTTCGAGGACCCGGCGGTTGCCGTGCTCGTCAGGGTGTTGTGCGACCTCGCACCAGGAGCCGTCGGAGGTGGCGAGGTAGCCGTCCGCGGGCCGACCGGCCTCGTCCATGGTCTGGCCGAAGGAGACCTCGGGCGGCAGGAACAGGTGGGCGACGAACCAGAACACCAGGTTCTCCCAAGGCCGCGGGAGGTCGAGGCTCGTGGTGCGCTGGTCGGCGGTGGACCGGTCCCGCAGCGGTGATGGTCGGTGGGGTTGCGCCGAGTGGTGGCGTAGCGGCATGAACCCGCCCCAGGTGGGCTCGAAGCGTCCCTCGGCACGGTCGTCGAAGCGTCGAAGCAGCACGAGGTTCCCGGCGTTGGTGGCCAGCTTGAGGTCGGCGAGGATCAGTCCGCCGGGACGGGTCTGCACTACCCATGGCCAGGGGATGCGGGGCACTGAGCAGGTAGCGAGGATGCGGTCGTAGGGGGCGTGGTCGGCAAGGCCACCTGCTCCGTCGGCGGCGACCAGCGTGGGACGGTAGCCCAGCGCCGCGAGACGCTGCTGGGCCAATGCGACCAACTCGGGTTCGATGTCGACGGAGAACACGTTGCCGTCACCGAGACGGTGTGACAGCAGCGCGGCGTTGTAGCCGGTTCCGGTACCGATCTCCAGGACGCGATGGCCGTCACCGATGTCGAGGCATTCGAGCATCCGGGTCATCAGGCCGGGCATGCTGGAGGAGGCGCGGCCCTCGGGCAGGGTGAACAGGGCGGTGTTGGAGTAGACGAGGTCGAGCCAGCGCGCCCGACCCTCGGGCGTGGTGGTGTCGGCTCGTTCCCACCCGTCGCCGGTGCGGCGGTAGTAGGTCGGAACCAGCGCATGGCGGGGCACGGCGCGCACCGCCGCCTGCCACTGCGGGGACCACAGCTTCCCGGTCGCGGTGAGCTGGTCGGCCAACCGAGCCGCCCGCTGTGCCCAGTCCTCGGTCACGGCGCACCCCGGGCGAGCAGATCGGCCAGCGCATCGGTGATCGGCGCCCCGGTGTTTGCCTCGAGCCACCCGAACTGGCCGGAGGAGTTCGATTCCAGGAACGTGTAGCACCCCTCGCGATCCACAACGAAGTCGAACGCGGCGTAGGTCAGCCGCAGGGCAGCCAGGTAGCGGCGTACGCCATTGTCCACATCGGATGGTAGCTCGATCAGCTCGTAACTCAGCGCGTCGTAGTCGCTGCGCCAGTCCAACCGGGCTGCAGGCGAGGTCGCGTGGATCGCGACCGGGAACAGCTGCCCGCCCACGGCGATGACCCGAACCTCGTACGCCTTGCCGGCGAGCCAGTCCTGGAACTGGTGCGCGGTGTGCGCCACCCCATCCACCTCGGCAAGGTCCGCCATCGCGAGGCGGCGGGTGAACGCGACCTTGAGCGTGCCGCTCTCGGTGAGGGTGTTCGCGCCGAACGTCTTGTGCACCAGCCCGTGTGGGCTCGCCTCGGCGAACCGCCGGACCGCAGCGGCGTCGTTGGTGACCAGGGTCCGGGCGACATCCAGACCGCACCGCGCCGCGGTGGCCAGCTGCACGGGTTTGTACATCGCGTCGCAGGCCCGGTTGGGGAAGTTGACCCACAGCGCATCCAACGTGGCCAGCACGCCGCCGACCCCGAGCCGGGCCTCGGCGAAAGCGAACGACCGTTCCGCCGCTGTCATGGCCGGCGGGAAGTGGAACGCTGCGGGGTCGCGGTACCAGATCGAGCGGATATCGCCGAGGTCCACCGAGCGGTGCTCGCTACGCAGCACACCCACCCACCGGCCATCGACGAGTTCCGCGTCGACGGCCAGGTGTTGCGGAAACCACGCCAGGTCAGCGCGGAAGACCGGCACCGAGCGCTCGGCCAGCGCGAGCACCACCCGATCAACCGGGGCGTCGCAGTCCTGCGCCAGCACGACGACGGTCACTGCTCCTCCCAGCCGTAGTCCTCTTTGGGGCCCTCATCTCCGTCGCTGGTGCCCTTGGTCCTCCAGTCCTTACCCATGGTCGCGGCCAATGGGAGACCGTCCCGGCCGACTGCCACCTGTGCGGTGTGGGAGTAGACATACACTGGGCGCACCGGCGTCGACATCGGATGCAGGAACCGCAGTCCGAATGGGCGGCAGCCGGACTCGGCCGGGGTGGCATCCGGTGGGCGTGTCCGGGCCGAGAGCCGGATCGCCGCCGACGCGAGCGGATCATCACCGGCTACGAACACTGGAGTCTCTCCTCCACAGCTGCGTCGGTCCGTCGAGCAGCGATCGTGCCAGGATCAGGGTCGGCGCGCCGGGCTGGCCGGGGGTGTCGGTGCGGTCGTGGATCCACAGGGCGTCGGTGTGGCCGGGCCAGTGCCGGGTGCCGACGAGTCCGTCGAGCTGCTCCTTGTCGTCGGTGATGGGCAGGAAGTGCCAGCCGGCGTCGCGGAACGTGGCGAGCTGGGCGAGCTCGGGGTAGGCGCGGATCGCGTCTGCTTCGGTGATCACGGCACTGTCCGTCGGGGATCGGTGGGCTTGGCTGCGGCGGGACCGGAGGACGTCGGGGTCGGCTCCGGTCCCGCCTCGGTCAGGGCCCGACCGTTCCGCCCGGGGAGTCGCGCGGGGGGACGCGCGAGCGGAACGGTCGGGGTCATGGGGACGGGCCAGCGCGGACGTATCCACCGCAGCCACCCGGGCCGGCGTCGGCGGCGGTGGCGCCCCAGCCGACGTGCGCGGTTGCTGCTGCTCGGCGACACGGCTTGCGTCGCGCAATCCGCGCAGGGACGGCCCTGGGGTTCGATCATCGGCATGGGTGTCACGGTGTGGTCGCACAGCGCCTGGTAGCGGCCGGTGCGAGCCTGCCTGCCGGCTGCCATCTGCTCGTCGGTGACCAGGTGGCAGCGGCCGTCCCACATGCAGGTCAGTGGGATCGTGCGTGGTACGCGCGAGATCGACGGTGGGGTCATGGCGAGTCGCTGCGATGGTGGTGGACGCCGGTGGGGGCTGGTCGGCCCGCGCAGTGACGAGTGAGCGGCAGGTGACGAGCGAGCGGCAGGTGAGGGACGGAACCCGGTAGGGAGGCTGTGATCCGGCCGGGAGCGGGCCGGTGTGTGACGTTCATGCCCGGTAGCGTCGGCGCTACGCTGGGCATGATCCAGTGTTGACCTGTTGCCCGAGCCGACACGGTCAACAGGGCAGCACCCGTGATCGCCGCAGTCCGCGAGAGGGATCGCATGGTTGAGTTGAACTTCGGTCAGGAGCTGCGCCGGCTGCGCGGCGCTGCCGGTCTGTCGCTGCGCGGGTTGGCGCGAGAGGTGCATTACGACCCGGGCTATGTCTCGAAAGTCGAGAACGGCGCCAAGAAGCCAACCGGCGAACTGGCGGCCGCGTGTGATCGCGCTCTGGGGACCGGAGATGTCCTCGCCGGCCTGGTGACCTCCGCTCGCGCCGCCCCGAGCACCCCCGGAAACCCCGAACCGGACAAGCTGTGGCGGGCAGCTGGCATCTCTCCATCCGGCGATGCCGTCGACCAGGCAACCCGCCGCATCAACGTGGAGAGCAGCCGCGCGCTCGACTCGGGGATCAATGACATGGGCGAGTTCCTCCGTCTCCTGAACATGGCTGGCGCACTCACGGCAATGAACCCCGTTGACGGCGGTCTCGATTGGGACCGGATGGACTACTGCACCAGCGGGGCGTGTCGGCTCGATCCCGGAACTATAGACGAGTACGAGCTGCTCAATGCGCACCTCTGGCGGGTCTTCGCAGCGTCCAGTCCCAAGGATGTCACCTTCAATCTGGTCCGGAAGCAGCTCGGGGTGCTGACCAGCAGCTTCCCCCGAGCGCCGGGACCGGTGATTCATAAACGACTGTGCGCGCTCACGGGCGACCTCTGCCAACTCGCGGGTGAGATCTTCTTTGACGGCAACCGGTACACGGAGGCAGCCCACTGCTACACGTTGGCAGCCACAGCCAGCAAGGAAGCGAGCGCCTTCGACCTTTGGGCATGCGCCCTGACCCGCCATGCGTTCGTCAGCGTGTACGAACGGCAGTTCGACAAGGCAGTACCTATGCTCGAGCTTGCTGTTGGTCTCGCCCAAAAAGGGGACGGCACGCTGTCCACAAGGCATTGGGTCAGCGCCGTCCGGGCGCATGCACTCGCCGGCCTCGGTAAGCTCGATGCCTGTCAGCAAGCCCTCGACGTGGCAGAGCAAGTACGCCACTTGAACGGCCAGGTCCACAACGGCGGCTGGCTGCGCTTCGACAATTCTCGCCTCGCCGAGGCGCGCGGCGGGTGCTATGTCGAGCTCCGTCGTCCGGACCTCGCCGAGACCGCCCTCACCGACGCCTTGAGTCAGGGCCTGTCCATGCGCCGGCGCGGTAGTGTACTCACCGATTTCGCACTGATCGGGGTGTTGCGTTGCGATCCCCACCGGTTGGTCATGTACGCCGACGCCGCGCTGGACCTCGCGAGACAGACCGGATCAGGTGTCATCGGCCGCAAGCTCCAGGGCCTCCAGATGCACTTGGCGCCGTTCCTCGGCGACAGTCATGTCCGGTACCTCGACGAACAGATCACGACCCTGACCGGACATCCTGCTGCCTGATGATCACGAGGAGGAACGCTTTGCAGTTCGACAGAGGAAAGGCATTCCGTGAGGCATGGATCGACGGTATCAAGAAATACTACCCCGGCGAACCCAAGCACTCCTACGTCACGCCATGGGACGAAACGCCCGACTGGGAGCGCAGCAGTGCAACCGCCGTCTACGACCAGGTGCGAGCATTCGTCCAAGCCGCTGATGGTCGAACGGACCAGCTCAGCCGAACTCAGAAGGGCAGATTCGTCGCGCTCTGCTGGATCGGCCAGATCTTCAAGCACTTCCCGGACCCCAAGCCGGCCTACGTCGCAGACTGGGACGAGCTTCCCCAGTGGCAGCAGAAGACGGACGCAGACATCTTCGAGCGTATCGAGCAGGAGGCTTCAGCGCCCCGGGACCACCAGCCTCTACAACCCTGACGAAGGTCGCGGAGATCTCGCTGCCACGGGAGCTCTGGACCTCCGGCCAGCCACCTCCCGCGGTGTGACACGGTGCACCCCGTGCGAAGCCACGAGCTGACCCCGGGCCGGACCTTCGGCCTGGCCTTCGACCACGGCGACGATTTCTACCCGACCCTCACCGAGTTCTGCCGCGACAACGACGTACACCAGGGTTACATCCCCATGTTCCTTGCTGGGTTCGCCGAGACCGAACTGGTCGGCACGTGCGAGAAGCTGACCAACCCCGCTGCGCCCGTCTGGTCGCGCGTCCACCTCACCAACGTCGAAGCCCTCGGCTGCGGCACGCTGGCCTACGACGAGGCCACTGACACCGTCCTGCCGCACATGCACGTCGCCGTCGGCCTGAAGGAACACTCCGCGACCGCTCACGCCAGCCACCTGCTCTCCGCGCGGGTGCAGTTCCTCACCGAGATGCTGCTCGTCGAGGTCACCGCACCACACATGAGCCGCCTCCCTGCCCCCGACCTCTACGACGTCCCCCTCCTGCACTTCGGGTGGCAGCGCTAATTCGTGCGGCAATCAGCACTGCGACTGTCTACCGCCTGTACGACAACCACACCGCCCAGCTGCTCGACGGGGCCGTCTATCACATCGAGCAGCTACGGCTCGGAGTGCGTGACGCTCCTGTCCCGCACCGTCCGAGGCGCCCGGGATGCCTGCCGACGCCGAGGAGCGCGGCGACGCACCCCCGACACCGGGGGCAGCGGGGTCGGCGGTCCGCCGCAGACCCCGCGCAGGTGTACGCGGTCCGGTTCCCGACGTCCCGGCTCGCGGAGCTGCGCCAGGTCGCCGACGAGCTGGGTGACCTCCGACGGCGCTGATCCGTCGCTCGGTGCTGGAACGGCTCGACCAGCGCAACGGCCCCGGCCGACGCCGACGACGCTCCGCCACTTGCCGGCCCGCACATCAATCTCGTGCGGCCCAGACGGCGGTGGGTGGAGCCTTACGAGCGGCCGCGTCGCCGTGCCTGAGCCCGTCTGCCTGCCCGTGCTGAAGGGCCGGCAGGGTGGAGTTCGCCGCGCTGGCGGACATCCAGCCCTTCACGCGGCGCGAGGGCCGCTCGGACCGGACGTGGTCCGCGCTGTCATCCACCACGACGTGGACGCCGACGGCGTGTGCCGCACGGTCGCCGCAGCATCCCAGGTGCTGTGAGATGTACGCCTATGGCGTCAGTACGCGCTCGTCAGCCGGGCGGATACGACCACGTTGTCGAGGTACTCGCCCGACGCGTCGTCGAAACTCCCGCCACAGGTGATCAACCGAAGTTCAGGTGTTTCGGTGTTGCCGTACACCTCTTCAGTAGGAAATGCGGACTTCGGGTAGCGATCGACCTGATAGGTTGTGAATACCGCGCTGCTCCTGTCGGCCCGGTGGACCGTGATGGTGTCCCCGGAACGCATTTCGCGCAGCCGGACGAACACCCCCGGCACGGATGCGTAGTCGACGTGACCGGCGATCACTGACGGTCCGATCTCACCTGGCGTTGGGCTCAGGTTGAACCATCCCGCGGTGACGGCGTCGCCTGGCACCTCCAGTGTACGGTCCAAGGTCAATCCCAGAGCGATCAGCTCACCGGTCGAGACTCCGATAGCGGGGATCTCCACCGACAGCGGTGCGGATTCCGGCAGCGACCCCCCGAGGAGCGGTCGGGGCGGCACAGCAGATGTAGCCGACGCCGGCACGTCCATCGCAGTGGGCGGACCCGGCTCGTCCGGCGATGGGGCCGACGAGCATGCGACGAGCAGCAGCGGCGCCAGCACGGCGGCGACGGCCGCGGCGAACCCGCCGCGGCCACCGCACCGGTCGGATCGTGTGGGCACCGGTCAGCCCCGCTGCGTGCGGCGCAGGCCTGCGACCGCCCCGGCACCGACCAACCCGGCAAGGAGCAGACCGACTACGCCGTTGTCGCTGCTGGAAACCTCGTCACGGCCACCGGTTGCGACACCGCCGACAGGGTGGACATCGACCTGCTGGTCGCCGTCGTCCGCGTCGAACAACGACTCGCACGCCACGCCGTCGCCGTTGGCGTCGAGCCGTTCGGGGTCGGAGGGGTCGGCGTCGAGCACCGCCTGCGCCTCGACCTGCGAGTCGAAGTCGGGGCAGTCCCGGTCCGCCGGCGGCGTCGGCTCTGGTGCGGCCGGCAGCGTCGGCTCTGGTGTGGTCGGCGCGGGGGGTTGCGTGGGAATCGGCGGCAGCGGCACCTGGGGCGATTCCGGAGTCGTACCGGAGGACAGCGACTCGCAGGCGATGCCGTCGCTGTCGCCGTCCAGGCCGTGCGGATCCGACGGGTCGGAGTCGAGTACCGCCTGGGCCTCCTGCTGCGTGGCGAAATGACTGCAATCCAGCTCCTGGGCCGCCAGCGCGGTACCGGACATCCCGATGAACAATGTAGCGGAAACCGCCGAGGTGGACGCCGCGACGAGCGCAGCGCGGAATACGGGCATGCGAGGATCCTCTCGAGGAAAAGAAATGGGGACCGGCATTTTGGCGGATGGTCGCGCTCCGGTGCCGTCAACCTGGGAATCGCTTCGGGTGGGGGCAACGTTACTGTACAAGCGGCAATACCGCGGGTGACGCATTCGTCGATGCCGGGGTGCCCGGTCAGCCGCCGTGATAGCGCCGGGCGAGGTGGACGAGCTCGACGTCCTCCCGCGTGCCGGGCGCCTCGACCAGTCGGGGCGTGAAGCCAGATCTGGCGAAGACGAGCAGCCGGGCCTCCGGAGCGGATCCGTTCCAACTGCGCCAAGTCGGCAACCGTGCGCTCTCGGCTGGTGGCTTCGCCTCACCGATCACGACGATGCGGGCGTGCCGCGCGTGGCGTTGCTCGCCCACCGCCAGCGCCATCACATCGACCTCGTGCTGCGCCTTCCCTGCCAATCGTTGATCACCGCATGACCGGTGATCAGCAAGGGTCTCGGCGCGCTCGTGGGGACGTGCTCGCCAGCAGCGCCGTGCTCATCAACGATGCCTGGCGCTACAAGCAGTTACTGACGCGGCCCTACGGGTCACGGTGCCGGGGTGCGGGGGTACAACCATGAGGCTCTCCGCACAGCTGTGTCGGTTCGTCGAGCAGTGATCGTGCCAGGATCAGGGTCGGTGCGCTGGGCTGGCCGGGGGCGGGGAGTTCCAGTAATGCGGCGGTGGTGTCGGCGAGCGGGCCGCTGCGGTGCCAGACGAGGCCGCCTCGTGCGCCGGGAGTGTCGGCGAGCAGCCGGAGGGCGAGGGTGTCGGTGCGGTCGTGGATCCACAGTGCGTCGGTGTGGCAGGGCCAGTGCCGGGGGCCGACGAGCCCGTCGAGCTGCCCCTCGTCATGGGTGTCACGGTGTGGTCGCACAGCGCCTGGTAGCGGCCGGTGCGAGCCTGCCTGCCGGCTGCCATCTGCTCGTCGGTGACCAGGTGGCACCGGCCGTCACGTACACAGGTCACCGGGATCGTGCGCGGTACGCGTGATATCGACACGAGTGCCATGGCGAGTGCTCCAGCGCGGTCGTGTTGGGTTTGGTAGGCGGGCGCCGTGACCTGCTGTGCGAAGGGGTGGCCCAGGAAGGGCTCAGCGCACAACCGGTCGGTCGGCTTCTTGGTGACTGTTGCGTCGCCACACATGATTCACAACAGATACGAATCGGTCAACCACCCGAGACGCTGATTCATATCGGTGTTGACTCTTATGGGACGGTCGAGGACGCTCAGGGCACCAGCGCGCTCCCAGGGAGGACATCCGTCATGGCACTCATTTCGGCTCCGAGGCTCCTGCGAGGTGGGTGACACCTGCCCCACGTGGATCCACGACACCACCACTGGCGCGGTCGGCGTGCAGGCCTATGTGGACTCCGATGCCACCGCATGTCTCACCGTGCCTGACGGGGAGGCCGTGGTCTGGATCCTCGCCCACCTGGTGCCCCGACCGGCACCGGCACCACCACCGACACCCCCGGCAGGGAGGTCCTGGCATGACCCTGCTCAACGCGGAGCAGCTCAGCGCCGTCCTCGACGGCTCCCGCTGGGACCTGTTCCGCATCGAAACCCTGCCTGCCTACGCCACCCCGACCACCAGCCCCGACTTCCAGCGGTGGCTCGACGGGGACCCCGGCCCGGACTGGTCTGTGCGCCAGAAGTGGCTGGACCTGCTAGCCCGATGGGCGGATGAAGGCCGGCCCCGGCGCAGGGTGCGGATCATTCATGACCCCGTCAGCGCCTACGAGCGGTACGCATGCGAGTGGGGTTACGTGAACAACGTGCGCGCCGGGGAACCCACCCGGGTCATTGACCTCGCCGAAACCCGCGGCCCGGTCGAGCTCGACGCGGCTCCCGGCGACTGGTGGCTCATCGACGGTCGCGACGTCGTCGCGATGCACTACGATCCCGACGGCCAGTTCCGGGGCGCGGAGGTCCTCGACGCGCAGCACGCACCTCGGCATCGCGCCGCGATGGACGCGGCGTGGCGGGTCGCGGAGGACTTCACCACCTGGTGGGATCGCCACCCGGAGCACCGCCGCTCAGCTCACCACGCGGCCTGACCAGAGAGAACGCCCACGCTGACCAGCCCTGCCTCCCTCGCGGCCACTCTGCGGCACCTCCGCGAACAGGCGGGGCTGTCCGGGCGTGAAGCGGCCAGGCGCGTAGGGATGGCCCAGGCACGGTTGTCCCGCATGGAAACCGGGCGCCGCGTCCCCGACGACACCGACATCCGCGCCCTGTGCAAGGCATACAAGGCCTCGCAGGAAGTACGGCAACGTCTTCTGTCCCAGGCTCGGGAGTTGCGGGCCGGCATCGTCCCGGCGCGTACCGTGCTGCACCGGCACGGCGGGCACACCATGCAGGAGCGGATCAGCCGCATCGAGCACGCCTCCGGTGGAGTGCTCTCCTTCAACCCCGCCTTGGTCATCGGGCTGCTGCACACCGAGGGCTACGCCCGCGCCCTGCTCTCGGGCCGGTACCACGGTGAGGACCTGCAGCGGATGGTCGCTGCCCGCATCGCCCGCCAGAAGATTCTCGACACGGAGTTCACCGCCCATTTCGTGCTCACCGAGGGCGCGTTGCGCTGGCATGTCGGATCCCCCGCGGTGATGGCGCAGCAGATGGAGCACATCGCGGCCACCGCGGGACGCACCAACGTGCGTCTCGGGGTGATCCCCTGGACCCGGCCGAACGTCCACCCGGTGCTGCACCCGTTCCAGATCTACGACGAGCAGGCGGTGATGGTGGGCACCGAGATCGCCACCGCCGTGCACACCGATACCCACGACGTCGCGGACTACGTGCACCGGTTCGAGATCTACGCCGGGCTCGCCGACTACGGCGACGCCGCCGCGGCCACCCTCGCCAGGGTCGCCGCCGAGTACCGCGCATTGTGACTCGGCGCTTGCCGGGCTCCGGATCGTGACATATGGCGGATCGCGTCTGCCTCGGTGATCACGATGCCGCCCGCCGGGGATCGGTGTGCCGGCATGCGGCGGGACCGGAGAAGGTCGAGCAGGCCGTCAACAGCAGGCCTCGGTACGAGACCCCAGGCCGCGACGACCCCACCCTGCTGTACTGCGCCGCCGCCGACGGGCGGCCCCTGCTGGTCGTCCTGGCCGAAGCCGTGGACGGCCGCTGGTAGGTGGCCACAGCCCGCGAGATGACCGACACCGAGCGCCGCGCCTTTCGGCGGAAGGGAAGGTAAGCCATGACCGAGCAGACGAAGCTGCAACGACTCGCCGAGTACTACGACACCCACGACACCAGCGAAGAGCTCGAGCGAGCCGAACGGGTCGACGAGCCGGTGGACCCGGATCCGATGGTGTCGCTGTCGCTGCGGTTGCCGACGTCGCTGCTGGACTGGTGTGCGCGCGCAGGCCCGTACCGAGCGCACCAAGCCGACCCAGCTGATCCGCCGCTGGATCGAGGAGCGCCGCACCACCGGGGAGCCGTCGCTGGAGCGGCGGGTCCGCCGAATCGAGGACCTCGTCCAACGCAACGCCGGGAGCGACTCATGACCTGTCCGGCGTAAGGGGACAACCTCAGATCACCTGGCCGGGCAAGCCGATCCGGATGAAACGCTGGGCTTGGGCGTTTGACCCCGGAAGGGAATCCGCGTCGTCAGCTGTGCCGGTCCATCCGCACCCCACGGCGATTGAGCAAAATCGGCCCGTTCGTTCTGAAGTTCCGCGGGAGAACACGTTCATCATCACGACGCGGACGCATCCCGACCGCCGAGATAGGAGTTGAGGACAGCGGCCTCGCCTCGCAGCCGCTCGGCGTGGGCACGATGACCCGCACACTCGTAGTCACGGGCAGCCGCGTGCCGATCGGCCACTTCCGCTCGGACGACCGCGTCCATCTCGGCCGTGCTGAGGTTTCGCCGTTCGACCTCAGTGGCGCGAAGACCGCTCACGGTCCCCGCGAGCCGTGAGTGCCCGGCACCCGGTTGCGGTGCCCGCGCGGCATCGACGGCCTCAGCGTTGTCGATCGCCCCCAACGCCGACCGAAGCGCCGCGACGGCCACGGAGTCCCGTGCTTTCATCGCTGCAGGAAGCGCGGTACGCAGGCGGTCTCGCACGGTCGCCGCGCCGTCATCCGTGGTTGCCGCTCGCTTGACGTCCACCGCGACGACGCTACTTTCGATCAAGCGTGAGGGAAACAGAGTTACTGCCGGGCGAGGCGACGCGGGCGACCCTCTTGGGTGTGCGGCCAGGCGCATCTCTATCTTGATCACCGAAGCGGTGATAGGGCGGATGCGGAGGCTGGATGGCGATATCGAAGCAGCGGCGCTGGATCGGAGCGGGCGTCGTGGTGGTGTGGGCGCTCGTGCTCAGTGCCAACAGAGACTCGGGCCAGCGGGATTCGGCAACGCGCGACGAGCCGGCGCCGCGCTGCGAGGTGTCGGTGACGGAGGACGTCCTCAACGTCCGCTCCCGCCCCGGCGCCGACGCCCCGGTGATCGGCCGGCTCGAGGCGGGCGACGTCGCCGAGGCCGACGGCACGATCCGTAACGGGTTCCGCCAGGTGGGCGACGGTCGCTGGGCCTCGGCACAGTTCCTCGTCGAGACCCCGGGCAGTGACTGCGACTGACTCCGCGGCCGGTCCGTCCGCGCCGGGTATGACCGGGTGGGTTTTCTGCTGCCCGCGCGCTGAGCCGGACGGGTGATTATCCTTCGACCATGTCGGGGACGGATCAGGAACCCGGGCTGCTGGAGCGTTACCGCACCCGCTACCCGTGGCTGGACCACCTCGTGCGCGCGGGCGAGAACTACCTGCGCAACCACGGCGACTTCTACGCCGCCGCGATCACCTACTTCAGCGTGCTGGCGCTGGTGCCGCTGCTGATGATCGCGTTCGCCGTCGCCGCGTTCGTGCTGGCGGGCAACGACGCGCTGCTCACCGACCTGCGGCAGTCGATCGCCACGTCCGCCCCGCCCGGGCTGTCGGAGACGCTGGACGCCGTGATCACCGAGGCGATCGCGTCCCGCGCGGGCGTCGGGATCCTCGGGCTGCTGGGCGCGCTGTACTCAGGGCTCAGCTGGATGAGCAACCTCCGTGAGGCGCTCACCGCGCAGTGGGAGCAGCCGCAGGACGCCGGCGGTTTCGTCCGCACCAAGGTGTTCGACCTGCTCTCGCTGCTCGGCCTCGGCGCCGCGCTCGTGGCGTCGTTCGCGGTCACCGGTGCCGGCACCTCGGGAGCCGGTTTCCTGCTGCGGTTGATCGGCCTGGCCGACCAGGCGTGGGCGCGCGCGCTGTTCTTCGTCCTCGCGGTGGCCCTGTCGCTGGCCGGGATGTGGCTCGTGTTCCTGTGGGTGATCGCGCGGCTGCCCCGCAAGCCGGTGACCCTGCGGAGCGCGATGCGGGCGGCACTGTTCGCCGCGGTCGGGTTCGAGGTTCTCAAGCAGGTCTTCACGATCTACCTGCGCAGCGTGACGAACAGCCCCGCAGGCCAGCTGTTCGGGCCGGTGATCGGTCTCATGGTGTTCGCGTACTTCGTGTCCCGGTTCCTGCTCTTCGTGACGGCGTGGGCGGCCACCGCTCGCGAGAACATCCAGCCTGCCCCGCCGCCCCCACCGCCGCCGCCCGCGGTGATCTCGCCGCAGGTGGTCGTCGGCTCCCGGCCGGACAAGCGGTCCGCGGCGGGCCTGGTGGGGATCGGCGCGATCGCCGGTGGGGCCGTCGGCCGGGTGTTGCGCCGCCGGCGGCGCTAGCGACGCAGCTGCACCGCGACGGCGACGCCGCGCTATGAGGGCCGTTCGGCACTGCCTGGGTCGCCGTGGTGGGGTGGTCCCATGACCCTGCAGGACACCGGTCCCGCTGACGTCGACCTCGCGGACCGCTACCGTCCGGGTAGGGGACCGGTGCTGCTCACCGGGGTCCAGGCGATCGGCAGGCTGCTGGTCGAGCAGCACGCCCGGGACGCGGCCGCGGGGCTGCGGACCGGCACGTTCGTCTCCGGGTACCCCGGCAGCCCCCTCGGCGGGCTGGACCAGACCCTCGCGCGGGCGCCCGAGCTCGCCGCACAGGGCGTGCGGCTCGTCCCCGCGGTCAACGAGGAGCTGGCGGCGACCGCGGTCTGGGGCAGCCAGGTCGAGGTTCCCGGGCGGCCATGGACCGTCGACGGCGCGGTCGGCGTCTGGTACGGCAAGGCCCCCGGCGTGGACCGCGCGGGCGACCCGATGCGCCACGGCAACATGTGCGGCGCGCACCCCCGCGGCGGTGTGCTCGTGCTCGCAGGCGACGACCCGGGCTGCAAGTCGTCGACCATCCCGTGCGCCAGCGAGCGCACCCTCGCCGGATACGGCCTGCCGGTGCTCTACCCGGGCGACGCCGCGGACGTCGTGCGCCTCGGGCTGTTCGGGGTCGCCGCGTCGCGCGCCACGGGACTCTGGGTCGGCATGAAGATCACCGCGGACGTGGCCGACGGCGTGTACGCGCTGCGCGGTGACGAGGCCGACGTCGACGTCACCGTGCCGGAGCTCGAGTGGGAGGGCAGGCCGTGGACCTACCGGCAGACCCCCATTCTCATCCCGCCCGGGAGCCTGGTCGCGGAGGCGGAGCTGCACGGACCGCGGTGGGAGATGCTGCGGGCGTTCCTCGCCGCGAACCCGCTCAACTCGATCGAGGTCGACCCGCCGCGCACGTGGCTCACCGTCATCGCAGCGGGCAAGGCGTTCGGCGACGTCCGGCAGGCGCTGGGCGACCTCGGGCTCGACGACGAGGGCCTGCGTCGCGCCGGCGTCCGGCTGCTGCGGCTGGGGATGGTGCACCCCCTCGACGGTGCTGCGGTTCGACGCGCCGCTGCGGGCTGCGAGCAGGTGCTGGTCGTCGAGGAGAAGCTGCCGTTCGTGGCGAGCGCCGTGCGCGACGCCCTCTACGGGACACCCGATCGTCCCCTCGTCCTCGGGGCGAGGGACGCGGCCGGCAGGCCGCTGGTGCCGGTGGCGGGAGAGCTCACCGCCGGGGCGCTGCACGGCCCGCTGCGCCGGGTGCTGGCCGGCCGGGTGTCGCTGCCGGAACCGCCGCGTGAGCGGATCGAGCTCGGCGTGCTGCCGGTCACCCGGACGCCGTACTTCTGCTCCGGGTGCCCGCACAACCGCTCGACGGTGGTCCCCGAGGGCTCGGTCAACGGCGGCGGCATCGGCTGCCACGCGATGGTCACGATCAGCCCACGTCCGGGCGCGGAGGTCGGTTCGCTCACCCAGATGGGCGGCGAGGGTGCGCAGTGGATCGGGCAGTCGGCGTTCCTCGACCCGGCTCCCGACGGCGCAGCCGTGCACATGTTCCAGAACATGGGCGACGGCACGTTCGCGCACTCCGGCCAGCTCGCGGTGCAGGCGTGCATCGCCGCGGGCGTCTCGATCACCTTCAAGATCCTCTACAACCGTGCGGTCGCGATGACCGGCGGCCAGGACGCCGAGGGTGGGCTCGAGGTCGGCGCGCTGGTCACCAAGCTCACCGCCGAGGGTGTCGCCCGCGTCATCGTCTGTGCGGACGAGCCGGAGCGCCACCCCCGGGAACGTCAGTTCGAGCTGTGGCACCGCGACCGGCTCGACGAGGCACAGCGCGTGCTGCGCGACACCCCCGGTGTCACGGCGCTGATCTACGACCAGCGGTGCGCCGCGGAGGCGCGGCGGCTGCGCAAGCGCGGCACCCTCCCGGTGCGCCGGACCCGTGTCGTGATCAACGAGGCTGTCTGCGAGGGCTGCGGCGACTGCGGCGTCAAGAGCAACTGCCTGTCCGTGCAGCCCGTGGAAACCGAGCTCGGCCGCAAGACCCGCATCGACCAGACGTCGTGCAACACCGACTACACCTGCCTCGACGGCGACTGCCCCTCGTTCGTCACCGTCGAGCTGCCCGAGGGGGCCGGACCTGCGCGACCCGCCGGTCAACGGCCGGACCCGCCCGCCGTGCCGGACGTCGCGAAGTCGCCGCCCGCGTCGGGTACCGACGTGTTCCTCGCCGGGATCGGCGGCACCGGCATCGTGACGGTGAGCCAGGTGCTCGCCACCGCGGCGATGCGCGACGGGATCGCCGTGCATGGCGTCGACCAGACCGGGCTGTCGCAGAAGGCGGGCCCGGTGACGTCGCACCTGCGCCTCGGGGGTGAGTCCGCGGCGAACCGCGTCGGGCCGGGGCAGGCGGCGTGCTACCTGGCGTTCGACCTGCTCGTCGGCGCGGACGGCCGCAACCTCGGGTACACGGACCCCGCGCGGACCGTGGCGGTGGTGTCCACGAGCGGGACGCCCACCGGGGCACAGGTCCGCGACGTCTCTGCGGCGGGCGCGTCCACCGCCTCACTGCTCGACCGCGTCGGCGGCAGGGTGCGAGAGGTCGTGGCGCTCGACGCCGTGGCGGCCTCCCTCGCGCTGTTCGGCGACACGATGCCGGCCAACTTCCTGCTGATCGGGGCAGCTCACCAGGCCGGCGCGCTGCCGATCTCGGTGGCCGCGATCGAGGCGGCGATCGAGACCAACGGTGTCGCGGTCGCGGTGAACATCGCCGCGGTGCGCTGGGGCCGGGTGGCGGTCGCCGACCCGGACGCGTTCGCGGCGGCCACCGCGGGTGCCAGGACGGCCCCGGCACCGGAACCCCCGGGCCTGCACCTCGGGGAGCTCTCGGGCGAGACCCGGCGGCTCGCCGCGGTTCGGGCGGCGGCGCTGGTGGACTACCAGCGCGCGGCCACCGCTGCGGCGTACCTCGACGTGGTGCGCGAGGTGTGGGCTGCCGAGCGCGCCGTCGGCACCGGCACGGCATTCAGCGAGGCCGTCGCGCGCGGGCTGCACAAGCTCACGGCGTACAAGGACGAGTACGAGGTGGCGCGGCTGCTCACCGACCCGGCCTTCGAGGCACGACTCGCCGCGGAGGTGCCGGGCGGGCGGCGGATGCGCTACCGCCTGCACCCGCCGCTGCTGCGGGCCGCGGGGCGCGGCCGCAAGATCGCGCTCGGGCCCGCGTGGCGGCCGGTGCTGCGGCTGCTCGCCCGCGGGAAGGTACTGCGGGGCACCGCGCTGGACCCGTTCGGCCACACCGCGATGCGACGCCTGGAGCGGTCACTGCGCGACGAGTACCGCGCGCTGGTACGCTGCCTCGCCGCGTCGCTGACAGCCGAGAGCTATCCCACCGCGGTCGCCGCCGCCGAGGCCACGGACCTCGTGCGGGGGTACGAGGACGTGAAACTGGCCGGGGTGGCGGCCTATCGGGAACGCCTCGCTTCGCTCGGCCTGTGATAGCTCGCTAGCGACGCCGCTGGCGGTGCACGACCGCGACGAGCACGGCCACCACCCCGGCCCCGGCCAGCAGCCAGCCCAGCGTCGCCGCGTCCCCGGTGTCCCGGACGGGGGGCGGCGCGCTCGCGGCCGGCCCGGGAGCGGTGACCGGTGGCGGCAGCGCGGAGGTGGTACTGGACGGTGGCGGGGGCGTGGTCGTCTCCGGTGCCTCCTCCACGAGGCGCCCCACCGGCCGGTTCGAGGGTAGGGCGAAGCCGTAGTCCAGCAGCGCGGCGGCCTGGTCGGACGTGCGGACCGGCTGCTGTTCGGCCCGCAGCAGCACCGTGACGAGCCGCTGGCCCCCGCGCTCGGCCGCGCCGACGTAGGTGTGCCGCGCGTCGTCGGTGAAGCCGGTCTTGCCGCCGAGGAAACCCGGGTAGCCGAGGAGTAGCCGGTTGTCGTTCCCGATGAGATAGCTGGGGCGCGTGCCGGATCCGGGGAACTGATAGGTCCGGGTGCGCAGCAGCTCCGCGAACCCCTGCTGGTCCAGCACCTCCCGGAAGATCAATGCCAGGTCGTACGCCGAGGTGCTCATCCCGGGCGCGTCGAGCCCGGACACCGACGCCGCGCGGGTGTCGAGCGCGCCGAGCGCCGCGGCTCGCGCGTTCATCGTCGCGAGGGTCTCGGGCACCCCGCCCAGCGCGACGGCGAGCGCGTGCGCCGCGTCGTTGCCCGACACCATGAGCAGGCCTGCGAACAGGTCGGTGACGGTGTAGCGGCCCCCGGCACCCATCCCGACGCTGCTGCCCTCCTGGTCGGCGTCGGACTGGGTGCCGACGACGACGCGGTCGGGCGGCAGGAGCGTCCCGGCGACGAGGGCGGTGAGCAGCTTCATCGTCGATGCCGGGCGGTGACGGGCGTGCGGGTCCTTGGCGGCGAGGACCGCGCCGGTGTCGAGGTCGGCGATCACCCAGGACGTCGCGGTGATGCCGACGGGCAGCAGGTCCGCACCGGGGGGCAGCACGACGCCGCACTCGCCCATCTCCTCGCCGCCCACCGGCTCCTCGGGCAGCGGCAGCGGCTCGGGCGTCGGCTCGCCCGGCAGCGGGGCCTCCGAGGTGTCCACCGGCGGGGGCGGCCCCGTGCGGTACGGGCAGTCGTCGGTGTCAGGCGTGGCAACCGGGGACGGTGGCACGGACGGCTGCGCGAGTCCGGTGCCGGCACCTGCACCTGCGCCCGCGCCCAGCACGGCGACCGCCACCGCGAGTGCGGCCGCGGCACAGCGGGGGAGGCGCATCGCTGCTCAGCGTAGCGACCCGCTCCCGCCCGGCCGTCCGCCGCCTAGGCTTGCCTGGTGGTCGACCAGGACATCGGTTGGGACATCGACTGGGACGCGCTGCGCAGCGCCGCGGTGGCCGCCGCCGCGCTGGCGTACTGCCCGTACTCCGGTCTGCGGGTGGGCGCTGCCGCGGTCTGCGACGACGGCCGGGTGATCACCGGCTGCAATGTGGAGAACGCGTCGTACGGGCTCACGCTGTGCGCGGAGTGCACGCTCGTCGGGCAGCTGCGGCTCACCGGCGGCGGCCGGCTCGTCGCGGTGGCCTGCCGCTCGGGCACGGGTGAGCTGCTGATGCCGTGCGGCCGGTGCCGCCAGCTGCTGCACGAGCTGGGCGGCCCGGACTGCGTGCTGGACACCCCCCGCGGAATCGCCCCGCTGCGCGACGTCCTGCCCATGGCCTTCGGCCTCGTG
>JALYQB010000779.1 GCA_030856045.1 Actinomycetota bacterium | reverse complement strand
CAACGCCTGCCGCACGCCCTCTCGGATCCCCTGCTCGGTCACCACGAGGTTCCCGCCCCGCAGGATCGGCGACGCCATGAGGAACCACCGCATCGCGTCGGACCCGTCGCGCGCGAACACCTCGGAGACGTCCGGGTAGTTGCCCTTCGACTTCGACATCTTGCGGCCGTCGTCGCCCAGCACGATGCCGTGCGCCACGCACGCCGAGAACGACGGCCGGTCGAACAGCGCGGTGGCCAGCACGTGCAGTGTGTAGAACCAGCCGCGGGTCTGGCTGTTGTACTCGACGATGAAGTCGCCCGGGTAGTGGTGCTCGAACCAGTCACGCCCCGGGTGCGGGTGTCCCGCATTGGAACTGTCGAAGGGGTAGTGCACCTGAGCGAACGGCATCGACCCCGACTCGAACCAGCAGTCGAGCACCTCGGGCACCCGGCGCATGGTCGAGCGCCCGGTGGGGTCGTCCGGGTTGGGCCGGGTGAGCTGGTCGACGTAGGGGCGGTGCAGGTCGGTGGGCCGCACGCCGAAGTCGCGCGCCAGCTCGTCGAGCGAGCCGTAGACGTCCACCCTCGGGTACGCCGGGTCGTCGGAGAGCCACACCGGGATCGGGGAGCCCCAGTAGCGGCTCCGGGAGATCGACCAGTCCCTGGCGCCCTCGAGCCACTTGCCGAACTGCCCGTCGCGGACGTGCTCCGGCACCCAGGTGATCTCCTGGTTCAGCTCGACCATGCGGTCGGTGAACGCCGACACCGCGACGAACCACGACGACACCGCGCGTTGGATCAGCGGGTTGGCGCAGCGCCAGCAGTGCGGGTACGGGTGGTCGTAGGTCTCATGCCGCAGCAGCAGCCCCGCCTCCCGCAGGTCACGGACGATCTGCGGGTTCGCCTCGAACACCTGCTGCCCCTCGTAGGGCGCCACCTCGCTCGTGAAGCGGCCCGCGGAGTCCACCGGCACGACGGTGACGATTGCCGCGGCATCGGTGACGGCCTTGTCCTCCTCACCGAACGCAGGCGCCAGGTGCACGAGCCCGGTGCCCTCGTCGGTGGTGACGTAGTCCGCGGCGAGCACGCGGTGGGCGTTGTCCCGCCCGAGGAAGAAGTCGAACGGCGGCGCGTAGCGCAGCCCGAGCAGCTCCGAGCCCCGGTACTGCCCGACGAGCCGCGGCTCGCCCAGCTCCCGGGCGTAGTGTGCGAGCCGCTCCGCCGCCAGCAGGTAGTGCTCGTCGCCCACCTCGGCGACCACGTACTCCAGGTCCGGGTGCACCACCACCGCGAGATTCGACGGCAGCGTCCACGGCGTGGTGGTCCACACCAGCGCGAGCACCCCGTCGAGCTCGGCTCTGTCCTCGTCGGATGGCGGCACCCGCAGGCGCAGGCCCACCGTGACCGCCGGGTCCTGCCGGGTGCGGTAGACGTCGTCCATCCGGGTCTCGGTGTTGGACAGCGGCGTCTCGCAGCGCCAGCAGTACCAGAGCACCCGGAAGCCCTCGTAGACCAGGCCCTTGTCCCAGAGCGTCTTGAACGCCCACAGGACGCTCTCCATGTAGTCCAGGTCGAGCGTCTTGTAGTCGTGGTCGAAGTCCACCCAGCGGGCCTGGCGGGTCACGTAGGCGCGCCAGTCCTCGGTGTAGCGCAGCACGGACGTGCGGCAGGCGTCGTTGAACCGCTCGACGCCCATGCGCTCGATCTCGGACTTATGGGTGATCCCGAGCTGGCGCTCGGCCTCCACCTCGGCCGGGAGCCCGTGGCAGTCCCAGCCGAAGCGGCGCTCCACCCGGGAGCCGCGCATCGTGCGGTACCGCGGGACGACATCCTTGACGTAGCCGGTGAGCAGGTGCCCGTAGTGGGGCAGCCCGTTGGCGAACGGGGGGCCGTCGTAGAAGACGAACTCGTTCGACCCGTTCTCGCCCGCGGGTCGCGCCTCGACGCTCGCGAGAAAGGTGCCGTCGACGTCCCAGTAGTCGAGCACGGCCGCCTCGAGCTCCGGGAAGGACGGTTGGGGGGGAACCGTCCCGCCGGTCTTCGGGTACCCCATGGTCAGTCGCTCCTCGGTACTAGCGCGAGTGCGCGGCCCGGTACCGCTCGGCCAGCACGGCGTCCGGCCCGCAGACCGCGCAGGGTGTGAAGCCGAGGTCACGCGCCTCCCGGGCCGGCAAGGAGTCCGTCGGGCGAGATCCCAGCCAGGGACACGACGCGAGGTGGTAGCGGGGGAACTCGTCGACCACGACGACCTCGTCCGCCAGCTCGCAGACGACGAGCAGATCGGCGGCGTCGGTGTCCTCCTCCTCGGGGTTCACCACCACCGGAGCCTCGGCGGCGGGCGGTGGCGGTGCACCCTCCACCACCGGCCCCGCTGACCGGTGCCGTCCGGCTCGGGCCGCCCGCAGCCTGCGGAGCCGGAACCAGCGCATGACCAGCGCCATCGCGGCGAAACCGCTGACGGCGATGGACGCCCAGGCCCACCCGGTGGAGCCCGTGACGAACGACGTCACCAGCAGCCCGGCGGCCGCCAGTAACAGCAGCAGAGCTATCAGAAGCACTGCTCACCGCCGGCCGCTCGGGTGCGGACGAGGGTTGTCCTCCGCACGCGTGCGTCAGCTGCCCGCGTCGGCCCGGGCACCGAAGCCGGTCGAGGCGAACCCCTGCCGGCCACCCTGCCCGTCGGCGGGAGCAGCGGAACCGCGGCCGTCGAGCTCCCGGAGCTGAGACTCCAGGTAGGTCTTCAGGCGGGTCCGGTACTCGCGCTCGAAGGTGCGCAGTTCGTCGATCTTCTTCTCCAGGAGGGACTTCTCCTGGTTGATCGACCCGATGGCCTCGGCATGCTTCCGGTTGGCGTCGCGCTCCAGCGACGACGACTTCTCGCGGGCCTGACGCTCGAGTGTCTCGGCGCGGGTCCGCGCGTCGTTGAGCATGGTCTCCGCCCGGCCCCGCGCCTCGTTGACCATGCTGTCGGCCTTCGCCCGGGCGTCGGAGAGCAGCTGCTCCGACTTGGTGCGGGCCTCACCCAGCATCCCGTCGGCCTCGGCCTTGGCCTCGCCGGTGAGCCGGTCGGCCATCTCCTGCGCCAGCCCCAGCACCTTCGCGGCCTGGACGTGGTGATCACCACCGGCCGCGGTCTGCTCGACCCTCGACGGCCGTGGCACCGGGGCCATCACCGCCCGGGTCTCCTCGACCGCCCGGCTGGGCTCGGGACGGCTCAAGGCGACCGGCGCCTCCGCGAGCTGCTCCTCGAGCTGCTCCATCTGGTTGCGGAGATCGTTGTTCTCCTCGATCAACCGGGCGAGCTCGGCTTCGACGAGGTCGAGGAACGCGTCGACCTCGTCCTCGTTGTAGCCCCGCTTACCGATCGGCGGCTTACTGAAAGCGACGTTGTGAACGTCGGCGGGGGTCAACGGCATGGGATCACCTCACGCACTCCTCGGCACTGTGCACATCCTGGTTTCCGGTCCCGTCCCCCGACGGACGCTACCTAGGATCCACCACTCTCATCAGTATGAACACCACGAGCAGCAGAACCATAATCGACAAGTCCAGTGCTACGCCGCCGATGCGGACGGGGCGGATCACTCGTCTGAGTGTACGCACCGGCGGATCTGTCGCTGTGTAGATCGACTCCAGGGCGATCGCCACCCCTCCAGCAGGCTGCCACCGCCTCGCGAACGACCGAACGAGTTCCACGACGATACGTGCAGTCAGCAGCAACCAGAAGAAGAACAACAGGTAGTACACCACGTACCGAACGACGTCCACACCACCACTCTGCCAGTCGGGTGCGAGGCCGGGTGCGCCCGGGCCACCCGCGGTGCGACGGTGAGGATCACGACTGGTTGAAGAAGCCGCCCTCGGCGATCCGCCGCTTGTCCTCGGCGGACACCGCGACGTTGGCCGGTGAGAGGAGGAACACCTTCGTGGTGACCTTGTCGATGGACCCGCGGAGCGCGAACGCCAGCCCGGCGGCGAAGTCGACGAGCCGCTTGGCGTCCGCGTCGTCCATCTCGGTCAGGTTCATGATCACCGGAGTGCCCTCGCGGTAACGTTCACCGATCGGGCGAGCCTCGTTGTAGGTGTGGGGATGCAACGTCACGATCCGAGCGAGGGGGTGCCCGTCCTCCTCGGCGAAGGGGTGATGGCGCTGCCGCGGTTCCCGAACAGGCTCTCGCAGCGGAGGTGCGGTGTCCACGGCGAGCGCGCCCCGAACCGGTGCGGCGTAGCCCTCAGCGCGGCCGTAGTGGCCGCGACCGTCGTAGTCGCGACCGTCGTAGTCATCGAGCACGGGCCGGCGGGGAGGACGGTGCGGCGGCGGGCGCTCCGGGACGTAGGCGCGGCGCCGCGGCACATCGTCGACGTCCTCGGCGTAGCGGTAGTCGTCGTAGTCGTCGAGCTCGTCGGCGGGGACCATGCCGAAGTAGACCTTCAGCCTGTGCAACGTGCTCATCGCCCATGTCCTCCTCGTCCGAGCTCCGCCTGCCCCGCCCCCGATCGGGGGCGCCCGGTGTTGCACACGGTCACGTCGAGGCTAATGGCCGCCCGCCCATCAGCGCGGTTCCGACACGCACGCACGACGAGCCGTGCCGGACTGCCACCTCCAGGTCGGCGCTCATGCCCGCCGAGAGCTCTACCGCTCGGGGGTGTTCTCCCCGGATCCGGGCCGCCACCTGCGACAACACCGCGAACGCCGCGTCCGCGTCACCGTCGAGCGGTGCGATGCCCATCACCCCGCGGAGATCCAGTCCTTCCGAGCCCGCGACCCGCTCGGCGAGGACGTCGACGTCGGCGGGCAGGCAGCCGCCCCGGGCAGGATCGCCGTCGAGGCTCACCTGGAGCAACACCTCCAGGTCGGTGCTGCGCTCTCCCGCGGCGCGCGCCGAGCGGGCAGCCGCGGCGAGGGCGTCGGCGAGGCGTGGGGAGTCCACCGACTGCACCCGGTCGGCCCAGCGGACCACGGAGCGCACCTTGTTGCGCTGCACCCGTCCGACCATCTCCCAGCGCGCGAGCGCACCCGGCCGGAGGTCCGCGAGCTCCGCCGTCTTCGGTGCCGCCTCCTGGTCCCGACTCTCCCCGAACGCCACGAGACCGAGGTCCACGAGCAGCGCGACGTCGGCGGCGGGGAACGTCTTGGTGACCGCGAGCAGCCGCACCTCGGCGGGCTCGCGCCCGGCCGGGCCGCACGCCGCCGCGA
>JALYQB010000760.1 GCA_030856045.1 Actinomycetota bacterium | reverse complement strand
GGACCGCGTGGAACCTCGACCGGACCAGCGCCTGCAGCGCCTCGACCGGGTAGCGCTCGTCCTCGTCGACGGCCGCGGCGTACGGCGCGATCTCCTTCTCCGCGAGCGCACGCACCGACTCCCGGAGGCCGTCGTACTCCTCGCCGAGCCGGTAGGTGTCGAAGTCGGGGTTCACCGAGACCTCCTTGCTGCGGGGGTGGTCTCCTCGATGCTAACGCCGGTCGCGTGACATCGGCCCGCGTCAGCGGTCCCCTTCCAGCTCCGCGCGCAGGGCAGCGTCCTTGGCCTCGACGGACCGCGCGAGCTCCTCCTGGAACGCCGCCATGCGCTGCGCCAGCGCCGGATCCGATGCCGCGAGGATCCGCACTGCCAGCAGCCCCGCGTTGCGCGCGCCGCCCACCGACACCGTCGCCACCGGGACGCCCGCGGGCATCTGCACGATCGACAGCAGCGAGTCCAGCCCGGCCAGGTGCTGGAGTGGCACCGGGACCCCGATCACGGGCAGCACGGTCGCCGACGCGACCATCCCCGGCAGGTGGGCCGCGCCACCCGCTCCCGCGATGACCACCTGCAGCCCGCGGCCCGCGGCTTCGCGCGCGTAGGTCAGCATCCGCGCCGGTGTGCGGTGCGCCGAGACCACGGCCACCTCGTGCGGGACGGCGAACTCGTCGAGCGCCTCGGCGGCGGCCCGCATCACCGGCCAGTCCGAGTCGCTCCCCATGATCACCCCGACCCGTGGGATCATCCGTGCACCTCCCGTCCGTCCGCCCACCGTCCGGTGGCGAGCCATTCCGCGGCCAGGGTGGCCTCGCGGCGCACCGGGGCCGGCTCGGCGCCGAGCACGGTGACGTGCCCGATCTTGCGCCCCGGGCGTTCCGCCTTGCCGTACAGGTGCACCCTGGCGTCGGGGAACCGGGCCATGAGGTGGTGCAGCCGCTCGTCGAGCCCCATCGCGGGGGCGGAACCTGCGCCCAGCACGTTGGCCATGACGGCGGCGGGCGCGCGGGGCGTGGTGGCACCCAAGGGATAGTCCAGCACCGCCCGCAGGTGTTGCTCGAACTGCGACGTGACCGCACCCTCGATCGTCCAGTGACCCGAGTTGTGCGGCCGCATCGCCAGCTCGTTCACCAGCAGCCCGCTCGACGTCTCGAACAACTCGACGGCCAGCACGCCGACCACGCCGAGCTCCCCCGCGATCCGCAGGGCGAGCTCCTCCGCGGCCTCGGCGAGCTCCGGGTGCAAGCCGGGCGCCGGGGCCAGCACCTGGACGCAGACGCCGTCGCGCTGGACGGTCTGCACCGCAGGCCACGCCGCGCCCTGCCCGAACGGCGACCGCGCCACCAGCGCGGCCAGCTCCCGGCGCATCGGCACGCACTGCTCCACCAGCAACGGCGTGTCGGCGCCTGCCAGCTCGGGGACCACCCGCTGGGCGCCCGACGGCGTGTTGAGCAGCCACACGCCGCGGCCGTCGTAGCCGCCACGGGTCGCCTTGAGCACGCACGGCCAGCCCTGTTCCGCGCCGAAGCCCAGCACATCGGCGACGCTCTCGACGGCCCGGAACGGCGGCACCGGCACCCCGAGCTCCGCCAGTTTGCGGCGCATGGCCAGCTTGTCCTGGGCGTAGCGCAGCGCGTCGGGCCCCGGGTGCACCGCGACGCCGTCGGCCGCCAGCGCCCGCAGGTGCTCGCTCGGCACGTGCTCGTGGTCGAAGGTGAGCGCGTCGCACCCGGCGGCGAAGCCGCGCAGGGCAGCGAGATCGGTGTGCGACCCGATGGTCACGTCCGGGCTGACCAGGGCAGCCGGGTCAGCTGCGGCCACCGCCAGCACCCGCAGCGACTGCCCGAGCGCCACCGCGGCCTGGTGGGTCATCCGGGCCAGCTGGCCTGCGCCCACCATGCCGACCACGGGGGTGCCGGTGCGAGGGTCCACGGAGCGGAGATCGTAACCGCTCACCGCGCCGCGGGCGTCGTCGATGATCTCCTAGACTGCGGGGGTGACCGTGGTCGACGCTGTGCTCGCCCGCGTCCCACAGCCCTACCGCGGCCTCGCGGTGCGGCACCGTGAGCTCGTCAAGTTCGCGATGGTCGGCGGCACCGCGTACCTCGTGGACACGACGGTGTTCCTGTTGCTCAAGCTCACCGTGCTGGAGCCCAAGCCGGTCACGGCGAAGATCATCGCGGTGCTGGTGGCGACGATCGTGTCCTACGTCCTGAACCGCGAGTGGTCGTTCCGCACCCGCGGCGGGCGGGAGCGCCACCACGAGGCCGCGCTGTTCTTCGCCGTCAGCGGGGTCGGCCTGGTGATCAACGCGACACCGCTGTGGGTCTCGCGCTACGTGCTGGACCTGCAGACGCCGCAGGTCAGCCTGCTGATGCAGGAGGTCGCCGACTTCGTGAGCGCGAACGTGCTGGGCACCTTCGTCGCGATGCTGTTCCGGTGGTGGGCGTTCCGCCGGTATGTGTTCCCGGACGCGGACGCGCGGGGCCAGGTACCCGACGAGGTCCGCTGACCGTCAACGGACCACGCCGGAGCGGGGGTGCGGTGACCCCACGACGTCATCCGCCCGCGGCACGCGCAGGTAGAGCGCGAAGGTCGTGGGCCGCGACGACTTGAGCTCCAGACGGCCCCCGTCGGCCTCCACCAGGGCGCGAGCGAGGGCGAGGCCCACGCCGGTCGACGACGCCCCGGAGACGCCACGGTCGAACACGTGCGGGGCAAGCCCCTCGGGGATCCCGGGGCCCACGTCGACGACCTCCACCACGAGCATGCCCTCGCGGCCTCCCGGGCGCGCGGACAGCGTGACGGTGCCGCCGCCGTGGCGCAGCGCGTTGTCCACGAGCACCCCGATCGCCTCGCGCAGCCGGCCAGGGGTGACGCGGGCCAGCAGGCCGTCGGGCACCCGGTATCGCACCGTCCGGCGCTGCGCCGCGGCGGCCGGACTCCACTCCGTCGCGATGTCACGGAGCAGGGCGGTGAGGTCCACCGGCTCGGCGGTCGCGGCGCGGGCGACCTCGGCGGCGCGCAGGAGGTCACCGAGGACCTCGCCGAGGCGCTCGGCCTGCTCCAGCGCCGCCTCGGCCTCGGCCGCCGTGTCGGGGTCGGGGTGCGTCGCGAGCTCGTCGAGCCGCAGCTGTAGCGCCGTGAGGCGGCTGCGCAGCTGGTGGGAGACGTCA
>JALYQB010000135.1 GCA_030856045.1 Actinomycetota bacterium | reverse complement strand
GCGGACATCACGTACCGCAGCTGCGCCGGCGCCCACGCCTGCTCCCGCCCGCGAGCCACGGAGTCGACGATCACCTCGGCGACCTGTTCCGGGGTCACCGACATCGGCGCCGGGGTCAGGCCCTCGGTCATCTTCGTGTGCACGAACCCCGGCCGCACCACGCAGACCCGGATCCCCGCCGGTCGCAGCGCCTCGGTGAGGCCGGTGTAGAAGGCGTCCAGCCCCGCCTTCGTGGAGCCGTAGACGAAGTTCGACCGCCGGGCCCGCTCGGACGCCACCGACGACAGCGCGACGAGCGTCCCGTGCCCCTGCCGCTGCAGCTCCGAGGCCAGCGCGACACCCACCGACACCGCGGCGACGTAGTTCACCTGCGCCAGCTCCACCGCGGTCGGCAGGTCGGTCCACGCCTTCTCCTGGTCGCCGAGCAGCCCGAACGCCACGAGCGTGACGTCGATGTCGCCATCGGCGAAGGCTTTGCCCACCACCTCGCCGTGCGTCGAGGGCTCGAGCGCATCGAACGCCAGCGTCGACACCGTGGCGCCCGCGGATCGCAGCCGGGCCGCGGCGGCGTCCAACCGGGATGATGGACGGCCCGCGAGCACCACCCGCAGCGGACGGCGCGACGCGTAGCGCTCCGCGGTCGCGAGGCCGATCTCCGACGTGCCGCCGAGCAGCAGCAGGGACTGGGGATTGCCGACGGCGTCGATCACTGAATTTTCCACATCACAGCTGGAGTCTCCTGGACAGGTCGGAGGCGAAGGTCCCGTGGGGGTCGACCGTGGCGCGCACCTTGCGCCACTCGTCGAGCCGCGGGTACATCCGGTGCAGTGTGGCGGCCGAGGTCCGCGACTCTTTCGCCAGGTACAGCCGTCCGCCCGCGTCGAGCACCAGCTCGTCGAGCCGGTCGCACAGCGCCGCGAGTCCGCTCGTGACGGGGAGGTCGACGGTCAGCGTCCACCCCGGGGTCGGGAACGACAGCGGTGCGTCGTTGCCCGCACCGAAGCGCTTCAGCACGTTGAGGAACGACACCTGCCCGCTCGCGGCGATCAGCTCGATCGCGCGGCGGAAGGTGTCCGCGGCGTCGAACGGCACGACGAACTGGTACTGCAGGAACCCGCGCGGTCCGTACACCCGGTTCCACTCGCCCACCAGGTCGAGCGGGTGGAAGAACGTGGTGATGTTCTGGATCTCCTGCCGGCGCCGACGCGGGGCCTTGCGGTACCACAGCTCGTTGAACGCGGTGATCGTCGCCTTGTTGACGAGCCCGGACGGGAACACCGGCGGCGCGGTCAGCAGCTGCGGGGCGTCGAAGCGCAACGGGTCGCGGCGCAGCTTGCGCGGCAGGTCCTCCAGCCGGGCGGCCCACCCCCGGGTGAGGATCGCGCGGCCGAGCTTCGCGCCGGTCGCCATCGAGTCGAACCACGCGACCGAGTACGTGTACTGGTCGTCGGTGCCGTCGGTCAGCCGGGCCATCAGCCCGTCGAGGTTCGCGGTGCGGTCGGTGTCGACCGTGAAGTACGCAGACTCGGTGCGTTTCAGCTGAAGCGTCGCCCGGGTGATCACCCCGGTGAGCCCCATGCCGCCGACCGTGGCCCAGAACAGCTCCGCGTCCGGCCCCTCGGGCGTCACGGTGCGCAGCACCCCGTCCGCGGTCACCACGTCCATCGACAGCACGGCGTTGCCGAAGCTGCCCTGCACATGATGGTTCTTGCCGTGGATGTCCGCTGCGATCGCGCCGCCGACGGTGACCTGGCGGGTACCGGGCAGGACCGACACCCACAGGCCGAACGGCAGGGCACGGCGCATCAGAGTGTCGAGGCTGACACCGGCATCGACGTCGACCACGCCGGAGTCCGCGTCGACGGTGTGGATCCGATCGAGGCCCGTCATGTCGAGGACGAGCCCGCCTGCGTTCTGCGCGGGGTCGCCGTAGGCCCGGCCGAGGCCGCGCGCGATCACCCCGCGGTCGCCTGCACCCAGCACCGCCTGCTGGACCGACTCGACGGTCGGGCCGCGCAGCACCCGCGCGGTGGAGGGTGCCGTGCGGCCCCAGCCGGTGAGCGAGCGGGTCTCAGCCATCGGCGTCGAGGATACCCAGGCGGTGCAGCACCGGCGGCAGCGCACCGGAGTGCACGACAGCCAGCCGCTGAGTCGCCCTGGTCAGCGCCACGTACAGGTCGTTCGTGCCCCGCGGCGACGCGTCGAGGATCCCCTGCGGCTCCACCAGCACGACCGCGTCGAACTCCAGCCCCTTGGCCTCGGCCACGGTGAGCACCACGACCGGCTCGTCGAGGTCCGTCCCCGTCTGCAGCAGCTCCCGCAGCTCGTCGACCAGCGACGCGGGGGCGAGCACCGCGGTCCGGCCGTCCGCCACGGCCTCGGCGCGGACCACGTCGGGGATCTCGGCGAGCGAGCCGACGGCCACCGCGCGCGGTGACACGCCCGTCGAACGGACCGACGCGGGCGGCGTCACCCCGGCGTCCAGCACGGCGAGCACGTCGTCGGCCACCGCGGCGATCTCCGCGGGGGTGCGGTAGTTGACGGTCAGCTCCTCGAGCCGCCAGCGGTCCTTGACCCACGGGCCCAGGACACCGGCCCACGACGAGGCGCCCGCGGCGTCACCGGTCTGCGCGACGTCCCCGACCACGGTCATCGAGCGGCTCGGGCAGCGGCGCATGAGCACCCGCCACGCCATCGCGGACAGCTCCTGCGCCTCGTCGACGATGACGTGCCCGTAGGTCCAGGTGCGGTCGGCGGCGGCGCGCTCCGCGGTGGTCTCGTGGCGGCGCAGCTGCTGGCGCTGCACGAGCCGGTCGGCGTCGACGATATCGGTGGCGCGCAACAGCTCCGGGTCGAGGTCCTCCTCGAGGTCGAGGATGTCGAGCACGCCTTGGGCGTAGACGAGCTCCTCGCGCAGCGCGGCGGCCTCCCGCGCGGCCTCGGCGCTGCCGTCGGAGCCGAGCAGCTCGGCCGCCTCGTCGAGCAGCGGCACGTCGGCGGGCGTCCACTGCCCCTCCTTTCGGAACAGCAGGTTGCGGTCGGCGGGGTCGAGGCGTCGGCGGGTGGCCGTGGCGAGGCGCGTCGGGTCGCGGTACAGGTCGCTCAGCAGCTGCTCCGGGCGCAGTGTCGGCCACAGTTCGTCGAGCGCGGCGGTGAGGTCCCGGCTCTCCCGCAGCTCGTCACGGATGTCGGCGAGGTCACCGGAGTCGAGGAGATTCCCGCGGCCGAGCGGGTCCTTGCCCAACGAGCCCGCGACCTGCTCCGCGAGCGCCGCGACGACCTCCCGGTGGAAGACCTGCTTCGCCTCGTTGTGCGGCCGGCGCGAGCGACGGGCGCGGGTGCGCGCGGCGGCGCAGACATCGCGGTCGAGGCGCAGGTGCTGCTGCTCCACGGTCAGTTCGACGCATGCGTTCGGAACCTGCTGGCGGTCGCGGACCGCGGCGGCCACCACCGCGGCCATCTCGGCGCGGCCCTTCACGGCCGCGGTCGCGGCGGGCTCCGTGCCGGTGGCGTGCAGGCCCGGGTGCAGCTCGGCGACGGTGGACAGCAGCACGCTCGTCTCGCCGAGCGAGGGCAGGACCTGACCGATGTAGCGCAGGAACGTCGGGTTCGGGCCGACGACCAGCACGCCGCGCTTCGCGAGCTGCGCCCGGTGCGTGTAGAGCAGGTACGCCGCGCGGTGCAAGGCGACCGCGGTCTTGCCCGTGCCCGGGCCACCCTGCACGACGAGCACCCCCTGCGGCTTCGCGCGGATGATGCGGTCCTGCTCGACCTGGATGGTCGCGACGATGTCGGACATGCGCCCGGTGCGGCTCGCGCCCAGCGCGGCGAGCAGCGCGGCCTCGCTGGTGAGGCCGGTCAGCGTGCTCTGCTCGGCCGCGTCGAGGTCGAGCACCTCGTCGTCGAGGCCCAGCACGGTGCGGCTGCGGCTGCGGATGTGGCGGCGGCGCCGCACCCCGTCGGGCGAGGCGGCGGTCGCGGTGTAGAAGGACCGCGCGATGGGCGCGCGCCAGTCGACGAGCAGCGGCTCGTAGCCGTTGGCCTCGTCGAGCAGGCCGAGGCGGCCGATGTAGCGCCGGACTGCACCGTCGGGGTCGGCGCCCTCCGCCAGGTCGAGCCGGCCGAAGCACAGCCCCTGCTCGACGGAGCTCAGCGTCGCGAGGCGGTCGGTGTACAGGTTCGCGGCGACGTCGCGCTCGGTGCGCGCCTGCGGAGTGCCCGCGGTGGGATTGCGCAGCACGTCGCGCAGCCGCCAGGAGGCCTCCGCGCGGCGCTCGTCGAGGGTCGCGTAGAGCATCGACACGTACTGCTGCTCCGCGTCGAGCTCCGTTGCGCTGGGTAGGGGATGCGGCGCCGGGGTGACGACATTCGACAACCGAGGACCTCCGGGCAGATGTGGACCTTCCACGATAGCAACGCGCGACGGGTGCGTTCGGTACCAGCGAACGTGTGGCTTCGTGCAGTCCGCGGATGGTTGTCACGCTGCGTCACCCCGTCGAAGGGATGTGAGGTTGATGCTCTGATGACGAATCACGCATCACAGGCGCTCCGTGATGCGTGATTCGTCATCAACGGTTTCCGCTATGTCCATCCTCCGGCGCAGGGTGCACGTGAGGACAGTCCGCGACCGAGCCCGCCGGACCACCGACTCCCGTGCGATCTCAGGGCGTTCCGGAACCGAACTGCAGTCCGGGGTGGTGTGACCGGCCGCCGCCCTGCGAAGTGGAGCCAGGTTGCAGTTGCGCGCCACCGAATCGGCCGACACACCCCACCGGACTGCGCGACACGCGCGGGGGGAGGGTCAGCCGATGTAGACGCGGCCGGTGTACTCCACCGAGGACAAGCCCGGCAGCCGCTCCCAGCCCCAGCGGCGCACGTGCTCGACCCGCACGTCGACGAGCCGGGCGGGGTGATCGGGCACGACCCGCTCGACGTGACCCCAGCCCAGCGTCGGCACGCCGGGGGGAGCCAGTGCCGAGGGCAGCTCGACGAACTCCGCGGTCCGGTCCAGCTGCACCAGCGTGCCGCCGTTGTCCGGGAACGTGGAGTTGTCCCCGATCGACTCCTCGAGCCCGTCGGCGGCGCGCAGCCGCACCTCGGGTACCTCGGCGATGCCGTCGGCGATCTCGATCTGGTTCACGCACGGCCACAGCGCGGCGGACACCTGGTCCGCGAACACCGGCCGTCCGGCGGTGAGGTCCGTGATCGGCCGGGGCTCCACCAGCGCGCGGACCGCCGTGTCACCGGGGGACACCGGGTCCGCGTCCATGAGCACCCGCACGTTCCCGGCGAGGCCGCACGCGGGCCCGGTGAGCGCATCGAGGTTCATCGACGCCACCGACGCGCCGGGGTGCTGGCGCAGCGGGGCGACGACGAACACCGCGAGCAGCAGCGGGATCCCCACGACGAGCGCGGTCACGAGCACCGCGCGGTCCGGGGTCAGCCCGCTCGGGCGACGCCCCGCCCGCCGAC